>JANXWW010000216.1 GCA_025350945.1 Burkholderiales bacterium | reverse complement strand
GGCGCGAAATAATCGGCGGCAATTTTTTCAGCGGTATCGAGTGCCGCATCAAAGGTTTCGCGCGAATGATCGGTGAAGCGTTCGCGTGTGGTGAGCGATTCCACGCCCAGCCATTCGTAGAGTAAAAAATTCAGATCGCGGCGAGGGAGTTTCATCAACGTTTATCTCGTGTGTTTCGTTTTATCGCGGTTTGCGCGGCATGTGGCTGAATACGCGGTCATACAACCAATTGGGCACCATCCGCAAGACCCGCGCGGCAATGCCCATATTCCACGGAATCACGGTGAAACTTGTCCTGGCCGCAATTGAGCGTGCAAAGCGTGCCGCGGCATCATCCGCGTCAATTAAAAATGGCATTTTAAAGGTGTTTACCGCCGTCATCGGTGTGCGGATATAGCCGGGGCAAATCGTGACTACCGAAACACCGGTGCCGCGCAATTCCACGCGCAGACTTTCGCAATATTTTATCGCGGCCGCCTTGGAAGCTGAATACGCACTGCTGCCCGGAATGCCGCGAAATCCAGCCACGCTGGCGATGCCGACCAGCGTGCCATTTTTGGCATGTTGCATCGCGCCGAGGAACGCATGAAATGTATTCACCGTGCCCATCACGTTAATATCAAAAACATCCTGAAACGCGGTGAGATCATCTTCAATTTCGGTTAGCGTGCCGCGCGAAACGCCAGCATTGGCGATCACGATATCGGGCGCGCCGAAGCGAGTAACGAAATCGCTTGCGGCGTGTTTTAACGCGCTTCTATCGCGCACATCAAGGTCGTAGATGAACGGCTTCGGCGCACCCATCGCCATAATTTCTGCCTGCAAACGCAAAAGAAAATCAGCGCGACGCGCGATCAAGCCAAGCTGCGCGCCTGACTTTGCATAATGTTTTGCGAGCGCTTCGCCGATGCCACTGGAGGCACCGGTAATAACGACATTCTGTGTATTATTCTGCGCCATTGAAACCGCAGCGATTTACTTTTTTGCGTGGGCAACAGCGGTGTGCGTTTTACCCGACTTATGTTCCGCCACTTTTTTACCCGGCCGTGCGTCGGCAATCAATTTGTCAATGTTCACAAAAAATTGATCCTGGCCAGATTCTCCGCCGGGCACTTGTGCGGCGAAGCGGCCATTTACCACCACGGTCGGGACTGAGGCGATTTTATAATCGTTGGACATCGCTTTCGAGCGCGCAATTCTGTTTTGAATCGAAAACGATTTTTGTATGTCGGCAAATTTTTTAATATCGACGCCCTGCTTGTCGAGCCACGAATTCAGCGTGGCCGGATTGCCCAAAATAACATTCTGCACATTGGCCGCATCAAAAATTTTCTGCTGCAATTTTTCCTGCATGCCCATCGCTTCTAGCGTGTAGAAAAGCGCTGCGTTATCGATACCGCGAAGTGCAGCGGCACCGGGCACACGCTTTAACTTAACATCAGGCGGTAGTTTTTTCGCCCAGGCGTCGAGCTTCGGCTCCAGCGCTGCGCAGTGCGGACAACCATAAGCAAAAAATTCCAGCACTTCAATTTTGCCGTCGTTTTCCACCGGCTGCGGCGGATTAAGCGGCACCACATTTGGATTCGCAGACTGTGACTGTGCCGATGTTGCGAATGTTGCCAGCGTAGCGACCGCGCCTGTGACCATTGCCAGCACGATAAACAAAGATTTAATAAAATTTGGAATGACCATTGTCTGCTTTCGATCCATGCGGCTTCACGACTTATTTTTTACCTGACGCAGCGGGAACCCCCGCAGGAGCAACTGCAGGCGCAGGCGCTTTTGTGGCTGTGCGTGCTTCTGCAATCAATTGCTCCACGTTCGCAAACATCCGATCAGTGCCACCGTTCTGCTGCACCGCAAAGCGGCCATTCACAATCAGCGTGGGTGTGGATTGGATGGCGTAGTCAGTGGTCATTTTTTTAGCGCGCGCAATTTTGTTTTGCACCGAAAAAGATTTTTGTATTTCTTCGTATTTTTTTGTGTCCACACCTTGCTTTTCAAGCCAGGTATTGAGCGTGGCTGGATTGCCCAAAATCACATTTTCCACATTGGCGGCGTCAAAGATTTTTTGATGCAATTTCTCTTGCAGGCCCATCGCTTCCAGGGTGTAAAAAATCGGAATGCTGTCGATACTGCGTGAGGCAAATGCCACGGGAACGCGACGTAGCTTCACATCAGCGGGTTGCTTCTTGCTCCAGGCTTCAAGCCGGGGCTCCAGATTGGCGCAGTGAATGCAGCCATAGCCGAAAAATTCCAGCACTTCCACCTTGCCGTCGTTTTCGACTGGTTGTGGCGGATTGAGCGGCGTCACATCGCGCGTGCCGCCGGGAGGCTGTGGCTGCGCAAGCGCTACGGCGGCAAAACCCATTGTTGCGGTAATCAATAAAGACTTAATCAGTTTTGAAATTAACATGGTGTGACTTTCTATCAATGAGTGTGCAAGTTTCGTTGCGCCAATTATTCTGATTTAACCACGGCCGCTGAGATGCCGTTTTGTGACAGCGCGGCTTTAATTCTGTTCACTTCGTCCATGCTGCGATAAGGGCCTAAGCGTACACGGTATAACGTGCCCTTGTCTGGTAAGTTGACTGAACGCACATTAGCTTCCATGCCGGCAAAGGCAATTTTTGCTTTCAGGTTTTCAGCGTCCGATTCACTCTGGAATGCGCCCGCCTGAAGTGCATAGCTTTCTTTTGTCGGTGCCTTGCCCAGATCACCATCAGCACTTTGCGCCGCTGGCTTGGGCGCTGTGTCTGGCTTTGCCGCTGTTTTAGCGGGGGCCTCGACACCTTTGCCTGCTTTATTGCCTCTGGTGCCGTCTTTATCGCCGGGCAAGGTCTGATAAAACTCGAAGCGGGGTTTATCATTTTTATCACTATTTTCTCGGGCAACACCGGCGGCGGTGGTGGGCGTGGGTTGTGCGACATCACCTCTGGGTGCGTCCGACCTTGGCGGCCGAGTCGGCAATAGCTCAACCGATTTGGATTTTTCAACGAACGGTGTTGCATTGCGATTCAGCCAAATCGCAAAACCGAGCGCGAGTAAAACGCCCATGATCAAACCGATCACGATGCCGGTAATCATCGGGCTCATGGTCAATGTTTTTTTCGCTGGGCTGGATCGATAATTCGTACTCACTACATTTTCTCCGGTGCAGATACGCCTAGTACAGTCAAGCCGTTTTTTAACACTTGCGCGGTCGCGAGGATCAACGACAAGCGCGCCAGTTTCAACTTTTCATCATCCAGCAGGAAACGTTCAGCATTGTAGTAGGTGTGCAGTTTTGCCGCGAGATCAGCCAGATAAACGGCCACAATATGCGGTGCTAATTCGGTCGCGGCATGCTTGAGTGTTTCCGGAAAATCGGCCAGCGCACGCACAAGATCGGATTCATACCTGCTCGTCAGCGGTGCATGATCTGCCGATTTTAATGTTGAAATATCGCCGCCCCACTGCGCAAGCACACTACAAATCCGAGCATGGGCGTACTGCACGTAATAGACCGGATTTTCTTCTGATTTTGAGCGCGCCAGGTCGATATCAAACGTCAATTGCGAATCCGATTTACGCATGATGAAAAAATAGCGCGTCGCATCGCGGCCGACTTCATCAATCAGATCGCGCAGCGTCACGTAATCACCCGCGCGCTTGGAAATTTTCACTTCCTCGCCGCCGCGCATCACCGTAATCATCTGATGCAAAACATAATCGGGATAACCTTCGGGTACGCCCATTTGCATCGCCTGCAAGCCCGCGCGCACCCGTGCCAGCGAGCCATGATGATCCGCGCCCAACTCCACAATCGCGCGCGCAAAACCGCGTTCCCATTTGGTGACGTGATACGCCACATCGGGCACGAAGTAGGTAAAGCTGCCGTCAGATTTCCGCATCACGCGATCTTTGTCGTCGCCATAGTCGGTCGTCTTCAGCCACAGTGCGCCATCTTGTTCGTAGGTTTTTTCGTTCGCGATTAAATGCGAGACGGTTTTATCGACCAGATTCTCGCTGTAAAGGGAAGACTCCAGATAGTAGCGATCAAAGGTGACGTCGAACGCTTTTAAATCGAGATCCTGCTCATTGCGCAAATACGCCACCGCGTGCGCGCGTATCGCATCAAGCTCGCCGCCGATTGCATCATGCGGAAATTTTTCGGCGTAGCGATCCGCTATTTCGCGAATGTAATCGCCGTGATATCCGCCTTCAGGAAATACGCAATCAACGCCCGCTTTTTCACGCAAACGTGCCTGCACCGATAGCGCCAAATTATTAATTTGTGCGCCCGCATCGTTATAGTAAAACTCGCGCGATACATCCCAGCCCTGCCAATCAAGCAGCCGCGACAGCGTATCGCCGATTGCCGCTGCGCGGCCATGGCCAACGTGCAGCGGCCCGGTGGGATTGGCCGAGACAAATTCCACCAGCACCTTTTTTTGCGCGCCTTCCGTCGAGCGACCAAACGATTCTGCGCTAAAAAAAATATTTTTGATCACACGCGTTTCCGCAGCGAGTGACAAACGAATGTTGATAAAACCCGGCCCGGCGATTTCCGGCGCATGCAACAACAAATCGGATGGTGCAAGTGCTGCGATCAGGGCGTCCGCAATGTCACGCGGCTTCTTGCCAAGTTTTTTCGCAAGCTGCAAGGCGCTATTGACCGCGAAGTGTCCGTGATCCGGATTTTTCGGCTTCTCAATTTCAATTTTGAAATCGTCTGCCGATAGTGCGGGAAACGCGACAGTCAGCGCTTGTTGAAATAATGCCGCAACGGCGCTTTTGTTATCGATGAAGGTAGGGGGTTTGGACATAACGATTTAGCGTGGAATAGCACAATATTATAGCGGCTGATGCATCGCTGACCTAGCGGGAAGTGAGCCAGAGTTAGGGAGGCGACATGAATTTGCGTGAAGATCAGCCGCAAACCAAACGGGGCAGCACATGCCGCCCCGCCTGAATCATACAAACAACGCACATCGGTTACATTTTTTTGCTGTACTTTTTTAAAGCGCGTCTTGGGGGTGGCCGACCAACTTACTTCTTTTTGTCGTCTTTTTTCGCTTGTTTGGCGATAATCATTTCTTTCACGCCATCGTAGGTTTTTTCGTTCAGAATTTTCTTTTTCAGCAAATCATCTTTGCCGGAATAACCTGCTTTACCACGACCTTTAATGATTTTGTCTGCATACACATCGCCAATACCAGGCAACGCTTTTAATTCATCTTTGGTAGCAGAATTAATATCCAGCGGCTCTTTCTTCGCTTCAGCTTTTGCAGCAGGTGCGGGTTCGGCTTTGGTGGTGGGCGCCATTGCGGCTGGCGCAAGAACAGGCGCGGCCGGCGTTGCTTTAGGTGTTTCTGCCTTCTGCGCAAATGCTGCGCCAGCCATCGCCAATAGCGCGGCGGAAAGTAATGCGGTAAGTTTCTTCATTTTTTAATCTCCAAGAGTGAAATGAGCATGGTGTGAAACATTGCAAGACAAACAGGGCGATATTTCGCTTTTGCTGTCGAACAGAGAATACAACGTTTGGCTATTCGGAAGCGTTTACGTCTGGCTACATTGATTCGATTCGATTTGATGATGTGTGAATGCGATCACTATCACCTGATTATACCAGCGAACTCAAGCGCTGGCGGGCGTTTTCAGGCATTTTTGCTCCGGAATGCACGCCAGCGCTTATGAGGGCAGAAGTGCTTGTTGGCGCATCCAAGCCGAAGGTTAAACTCGCATGCCCATTTTTGCCGAAGCCGGACGCGTCATTACGACACAAGACTTAACAACTGGGCCTACTTAAATTTCAACAGGCTAATGCGAATATATTTTTGCGGGCAGTTTTTGTTTTCGACGTATCTCAAATCTTTTTTGCTCGCCGCACTGAAAGCCAACAATCGTTTCCACCACCACGGCTGCTACAATTATTGTCATATTTTTGTCATAAACAATGGGGAGACGTCATGTTCGGTCGCTTTATGCCCAAAGAGGGGCGGTTTTTCGATAAGTTCAACGAACATGCAACATTGATGGTCGCTTGCGCACAAGAGCTAAATGCGTTTTTGCGCGACATGGGCAATCGCGAAGCGCATGCACGTAACGTGAGCGACCTTGAGAAAAAAGCCGACAAGATCACCCACGACACAATCAGCCTTTTGCATCAAACGTTTGTGACACCGCTGGATCGTGATGACATTCACAAGCTCATCAGCGCAATGGATGATGTGCTGGATTTGATGGAAGATGTGGCCGAGTGCGTGGTGTTGTACGACGTGCGCGAAGTATCTGATTCGGCTCGTAAGCTCGCTGAGATCTGCGTGAGCTGTACCGAAAAAGTAAAAGTTGCGGTGGGCTTGCTGTCCAACATGGATAACGCGCAGGCGATTCTTAAAATCTGTAATGAGATTGACGCCCTGGAATCCGAAGCGGACCGCGTGATGCGCTCGGCGATGTCGAAACTGTTTCGCGATGAGCCGGATACACGCGAGCTGATTCGTTTGAAAGCGGTGTACGAATTATTGGAAACCATTACCGACCGCTGCGAAGATACGGCCAATGTGATCGAGGGTATCGTCCTCGAGAATTCTTAAGGCGTCGCGACGATGGGCACACTTTCCATCTCGATGGAGATGATTGTTTTTCTGGTGATTTTAGCGCTGGCGTTCGATTTCATGAACGGCTTTCACGATGCCGCGAATTCGATTGCAACCGTGGTTTCAACGGGCGTGTTGAAGCCGCAATACGCGGTGGCATGGGCGGCGTTTTTTAATGTTCTCGCTTATTTTATTTTCGAATTAAAAGTTGCCGCCACAGTAGGCAAAGGCACGATTGACCCTGTCGTCGTGGATCAATTTGTCATCATGGCCGCGCTAATCGGCGCGATTTTCTGGAACGCCGTTACTTGGTGGTACGGTATTCCGTCGTCGTCATCGCACGCGTTGGTCGGTGGACTGGTCGGTGCGGCGGTGGCCAAGGCGGGCACCGGCTCGCTATTGGCAAGCGGGCTGATGAAGACCATCGCGTTTATTCTGATTTCGCCGCTGCTCGGGTTTATTTTTGGCAGCATCATGATGCTGGCCGTCGCATGGATATTTCGCCGCACCACGCCCCGCAAAGTGGATCGCTGGTTTCAACGATTGCAACTAGTGTCTGCATCGCTCTACAGCTTGAGCCACGGTGGCAATGACGCGCAAAAAACCATTGGCATTATCTGGATGCTGCTCATCGCCGCAGGCATCACCGGTGCCCATGATCCGGCACCGGGCTGGGTTGTCATCGCCTGCTATATTGCAATTGGCGCAGGCACGTTATTCGGTGGCTGGAGAATTGTCAAAACGATGGGACAAAAAATCACCAAGCTCAAACCAGTTGGCGGATTTTGTGCCGAGACCGGCGGCGCGCTAACGATATTTATTGCCACCGGCTTAGGGATTGCCGTCTCCACCACGCACACCATCACGGGTGCGATCGTCGGCGTTGGCTCGGCCAATAAATTCAACGCAGTGCGCTGGGGCGTGGCGGGCGGCATTGTCTGGGCATGGGTGTTGACGATTCCGTGTTCGGCATTCGTCGCCGCGGTGGCATGGTGGATCGCGACACACCTTGCCGCGTAAGCTAGAATGTTGATTGATTAACTTTCAAGTGTTGCAAACATGATCGGTCTGTTAATTGTTGCCCACGGCACGCTGGGCGAATCTCTGATTCACTGTGCCAGCCATGTGATGGGCAAGCGCCCGTTGTATCTTCGTCAGTTGGGTGTGACGGTGCACGATGATCCCGAAGCGATTTTGCCGCAGGGCCGGGACTTGGTGCGCTTTCTCGATCAGGGCCAGGGTGTGCTGGTGATGACTGATATTTTCGGTGCAACACCGGCCAATATCGCCTGTCGCCTGCTGGAGCCTAACCGTGTTGAAGGAATTTCCGGTATCAATTTACCGATGTTGATTAAAGCGTTGAGCTATCGCGAAGAGCCGATGAAGGATTTGATTGAAAAATCACTTGCGGGTGCCAGCGAAGGCGTGATCCGTATGCCAGGAGGATGTTAATAGTGTTGAAACAGGAAATTGAGATAATCAATAAACTAGGGCTGCATGCAAGAGCATCGGCAAAATTAACGCAGACGGCCGGACGTTTTCAGGCCGACATTTTTGTCAGTAAAGCGGGCAAACGGGTGAACGCAAAATCGATCATGGGCGTGATGATGCTAGCGGCGGGCAAGGGCTCAAAACTGGAACTGGAAGCATCCGGTGCGGATGAAGGTGACGCGATGGGCGCAGTCGTTGCTTTAATTAATGACAAATTTGGCGAAGGTGAATAGTTTTTGAAAACGAAACTCATTATTGGGAGCGGCGATCAAGGCAAAAATGCCTCAAAATGCCTGCCGATGCTAGAGTTTATGCGACTATTTTTGAGTAACCTCACATGAGCTTTACCCTGCACGGCCTCGGCGTATCGGGCGGCATTGCCATCGGCCATGCGCATCTGGTGACGAGCGCGTCGCTGGAAGTTGACCATTATCAGATTCCGGAAGAATTCATTGCGCGTGAAATAAAACGTTTCGAAAAGGCGGTGAAGCTGGTCCGCACCGAGCTCAATAATCTCGAAAAAGAAATTCAAACCACGCACAAAGGCGAAGCATCCGGTGAGATGGCGGCATTCGTCACGGTGCATCGCATGATGCTCGATGATCCTTCGTTATCGGAGACGCCGCGCGATGTGATTCGTCGCGAGTCATGCAATGCGGAATGGGCGTTAAAGCTGCAGCTCGATGAATTACTCGCGCAGTTTGCAGAAGTGCAGGACGAATATTTGCGTGAGCGCAAAACCGATGTGCGCCAGGTGGCCGAGCGTATCGTCGCCGCGCTGTCTGGGCAAATCAGCGATGTGCCGGAAAAGCTGCGTGAGCGCGCTGAAGATACGATTCTGGTCGCGCATGATCTCTCGCCCGCCGACGTAATTTTGTTCAAGGATCATCAGGTCGCCGCCTTCGTAACAGACGTAGGCGGCTTGACCTCACATACCGCGATTCTTGCGCGCAGCCTCGCGATCCCCGCCATCGTCGCACTGCACGCCGCGCGCGAGCTGGTGCGCGAAGACGAAGTGATCATTGTTGACGGCACGCAGGGCGTGGTGATTGTCGACCCGGATGACATGGTGCTGGCCGAATATCGGCTGAAGCAAAATCAGTGGAAGTTGGAACGGCAAAAGTTATCGCGCATCAAAACGGCGGCCGCTGAAACACTCGACGGCACAGTCGTTGAGCTGTTTGCCAATATTGAATTGCCATCGGATCTGGATGCAGTAAAACAATCAGGTGCCACAGGAATCGGGCTTTTCCGCACTGAATTCTTGTTCATGAATCGCAAAGGTGTGCCGACCGAAGAGGAGCAATTCGAGGCTTATAAAACTGTCGCCGAAGGCATGCGT
>JANXWW010000209.1 GCA_025350945.1 Burkholderiales bacterium | reverse complement strand
TTCGCCAAACGCACCATGCGTCCCGAGGTGCTGGGCGGCATTGGTGGATTTGGTGCGCTGGTGGAGGTATCGAAAAAATATAAAAATCCGGTGATGGTGTCGGGCACCGATGGGGTCGGCACCAAGCTAAAACTGGCGTTTCATTTAAACAAGCACGATACCGTGGGCCAGGATTTAGTGGCGATGAGCGTGAATGATATTTTGGTACAGGGCGCTGAGCCGATTTTTTTTCTGGATTATTTTGCGTGCGGAAAATTGGATGTGCCGGTCGCCACCGATGTGGTTAAAGGTATCGCGCACGGTTGTGAGCTGGCGGGCTGCGCGCTGATCGGCGGCGAGACCGCCGAGATGCCATCAATGTATCCCGAAGGAGAATATGATTTGGCAGGCTTCGCGGTCGGGTTAGTCGAGCGTGAAAACATTATTACCGGCCTCACCATGTCGCCGGGCGATGTGGTGCTTGGTTTGAAATCGAGCGGGCCGCATTCGAATGGCTATTCGCTGGTGCGAAAAATTATTGAGCGTTCGGGTGTGGATTTAAATGCGCCGGAAAATATGCAGCTCGCACTCGATTTAATTGCGCCAACGCGAATATATGTGAAGCCGCTATTGGCACTGATGCAAGCGTTACCCGTGAAAGCAATGGCACACATTACCGGTGGCGGCTTAACTGAAAATATTCCCCGGATGTTTCCGCCCGCCGTCAAAGCAATTATTGATCGCAAGTCGTGGACGGCACCGAGCATATTTGCATGGCTGCAACATCACGGCAATGTGGATGACGCCGAGATGGCGCGGACATTTAATTGCGGCATCGGCATGGTGGTTATTGTTGCCAGAGAAGATAAAGCGCGCGCGACAAAACTGCTTGCTGATGCCGGTGAAACCGTGTTCACGATTGGCGCGATTCACGCATGCAAAGAAGGTGAAAAGCAGGCCATTGTGGTTTGATTTGCATTGAAAAATGTTTTCAGCGGGCGCCTAAAATTGCCGCTCGGACAAAACCTTTTTTCGCCATCATCGTTTCACGGGCTGGACGTAACGCGTTATCCCGCTAAAACCATGCTTTTGCGAGTAAAGTTACATCTGTCGCTTTTATAAATATGGATATTTAATTTATAAACTCCAGCACTGGCGCGGATTTTGAAGTAAAAAAGCTCCAAATTGCCCGTGTATGCTAGACTTATAATTTTATTTACGCTCACGTTCAATTCCACTTTTCACCCTAAACCATGAAATCAATTGTCATTTTAATTTCAGGCCGTGGCAGCAATATGGAAGCTATTTTGGGCTCCGCTTTGCCACTGGAAATTCGCGCCGTGATTTCAAATCGACCCGATGCAAAAGGTCTCGACATCGCGAAAAAACTCGGCGTACATACCATTGCGATGGACCACACCGCGCATGCATCGCGTGAAGCATTTGATGAAGCACTGGCAAAACAAATTGATGCGTTAAAACCGGATTACATCGTGCTGGCGGGGTTTATGCGCATTCTGTCGGAGCCGTTTATCAGACGATTTGCAAAACGCATCGTGAACATTCATCCGTCCCTGCTGCCGGCTTTTCCGGGGCTGCACACGCACAAGGCAGCCATTGATGCCGGCGTGAAAATTCACGGTGCCACGGTACATTTTGTGACGCCAAAACTGGATTACGGCCCGATCATTTCGCAGGCAGCCGTGCGCGTGACACCAGACGATACTGAAGACTCGCTTGCGGCGCGTGTGCTGGCTGCGGAGCATCAACTTTATCCGCAAGTACTGCGTTGGCTGGCTGAAGGACGGGTGGATTTAAAGCCGTCCGGTGTCGTCCAGATTACCGGCTTGAACGTTCGTTCAGAGCGCAGGGCACAATTGCTTCTGGTGCCCATGGAGTAAGCAACGACATGATTTGCAGGAATGTCGGCTGCCGCATACTACCGATTATTCTGAATAACATGAGCCAACACAGTGAGCTTTAGTAGTCCAAACCAATTTTTTGCACGCACGCCCTTACACAAGCGCGTCTTGTATGCCGCGCTGGCTGTGTCGGCAGTCATGCATGCACTGGTGTATTGGGCGACACCTCATTTAATTAGCGTCTGGAATGCGCCAACGCCAGCACGTTTTTCTGCGGTGATTATCGCGAACGTTACGAACGTTAAAGAACCGCTCGAAGCTCCGTCAATTGTCGATGCATCGCCAATGCCAGCCGCTGCTCACGCCAAGCCGTTCAAACCAGGCGCACCGCGTACGAAACCAATTGCGCGGCGCACACCGCCAGTGATCGCGGTAGCACCTCAAGTTGACGATTCCCGCGTGAATCACTATGGCGGCGAAATCGATGCGCTTAAACATCCGGAGTTGTTCGCCGAGACTTATGCATCAATTGCGCCAACCGAGCCAACATCTGAACGCGCCAAACCTGCGCCCGATCCTGAACCTGTTGCCGTTGCGACTGCGGTTGCTACTTCACGCACTGAGGCTGCACCCGATTCCACCGAATTAAATTTCCCCGCCAGCATCAACATCGATTACAAAATGACTTCCAGCGTCGCCAACGGCATTGCCAATTTGGCATGGAAACGCACGGGTTCCGATTACGAAATCGATACCAGTATTCAAGCCACAGGATTTTTTACCAGCATGTTCGTCGGCGTGTTTCGCCAGATCAGTCGCGGTGAAGTCACCAGCGATGGCGTGCGTCCGAATTTCTTTTCGCTACAACGCGGCGAAACCGGTGCGGACACGGCCGAATTTAATCGCACAGCGAAAGAATTAAAAATCATCAAGCATGGTGAAACGCATTTATCGCCCCTGCCCGAACGCATACAGGATATGCAAAGTTTTCTGTTTCAGATGGCGCACGATGCAGCGCAGATGAAGCCAAATCAAAATACGGTTGACGTGCAAGTGACAAATGCGCGCAAGACTTACCAATATAAATTCAAGCGCATCGGCGAAGAAATTGTGCAAACACGTTTGGGCGCGCTACCGGCGATCCATCTTAAAAGCGAAGCAGCGGATCCTGAAGATGTTTATGAAGTGTGGCTGTCGCCGCAGCATTTCTACATGCCGATCAAGCTCAAATTTTTTATGGGGCGATTTCCGATTGAGCAGGTGGCGAGCAGCGTAAAATTAAGCGAAGCAAGTACTATTAACAACGCATCTGGCGAGCGCAAATAGCTTAAATAGCGCTGAAGGCACACTTATTTTACGTAAGCAGCAAGCTTCAAGAACAACATTGAGGCCAAAGAATCGCAGCTAAATTTCCCAAGAGGGCTCCGATAAGCGATAATAGCGAGTTATGCCAATAACTCACGCACTCTTTAACGCCCTAGTCGAGGCGCTGACGCTGGTCTTGCCACTGGTTTCCCCTGCAGACATGAGCCTGAAACTGTTCTTTCGGGATCGTCCCAAGCTGGGCCACCGTGATCGCGGCTTCATTGCCGAGACTGTTTTCGCGGTGCTTCGTCACCGTCGTCTGATTGCCTATTTTTCGCCTAAAGCCAATCCACGCGCGATGGCGTTGCTGGCGATGACTCGGTTTCAAAAAGTCAGCATTGGCGATTTGAATACAGTCCTAAAGCGCGACGAGGCCGTCTGGCTACAAGAATTAAAAGGTAAAAACCCGACCAATCTGCCGCTGGGCGTGGAAGCGGAATTACCGGATTGGGTATTAAGCCGATTAAGCAAATTTATGTCGGACGCCGAGATCATCAAACTCGGTCAATCGATGATGAAACCGGCACCACTTGATCTGCGAGTGAATTCGCTGAAAGCCAAGCGGGATGCGGTGTTGAAGCGTTTTGAACAGGAAGGCATTGCCTGCGCGCCAACACCTTATTCGCCGATGGGCATTCGTCTGGCCGATAAAATTTCGCTCGCCAAGCACCCCGCATTCCTCGAAGGATTTGTTGAAGTTCAGGACGAAGGTAGCCAATTACTGGGCTTGCTGCTGGATGCAAAACGCGGTGAAATGGTGGCTGATTTTTGTGCCGGTGCGGGTGGCAAATCGCTCTTGATCGGCGCATCAATGGCGTCCACCGGCCGTCTTTATGCATTCGATGTTTCGGAGAAACGCCTCGCCAATTTAGGCCCGCGTTTGAAACGCTCCGGCTTGTCGAACGTACAAGCGATTCGCATCGTGAGTGAGAACGATACCAAAATCAAGCGCCTCGCCGGCAAGATGGATCGCGTGCTAGTTGACGCACCGTGCACAGGCCTGGGAACCTTGCGCCGCAATCCTGATCTGAAATATCGTCAGTCCGAATCGGGTCTGGCTGAACTCAATATCAAACAGGCATCGATCTTGAATGCAGCGGCAAAATTGGTGATAACCGGCGGGCATCTCGTGTATGCGACATGCAGCCTGCTGCGCGAAGAAAACGAGATGATTGTGGAAGCGT
The DNA here is from genome assembly GCA_025350945.1 of Burkholderiales bacterium. Classification (GTDB taxonomy): domain Bacteria; phylum Pseudomonadota; class Gammaproteobacteria; order Burkholderiales; family Usitatibacteraceae; genus UKL13-2. The sequence continues at coordinate 2,510 of JANXWW010000209.1, read as the reverse complement.
TTTTGGATAAGCACGCTGACTTCACATTGATATCCGCAGATGAAGTTTTCAAGCGGCAAAAAATTGAATTAACGGGCATGGATCCGTATCTTCGCTTGTACCCGCAAAAGCATGGAACAGATGGCTTTTTTGCAGCCGTGCTGGTGCGTTCCGGCACTACAAAAGCTGCTGCAAAGAATGGTGCCAAACCAGCGGCTGCGACCAAGCCTACAACCAAGCCTGAAGCCACCGATGAGGCCGAGCTTAAAACCAAACGCACGCAATTATCAATTGCCAAGTCAAAATCCAAAACCGTTGCCAAGAACAGCAAAGCGGTAGAAACAACCAAAGCAACGACACGTAAAACCAATACGAAATCCGTTGTCAAAACTGTTGTGAAACCAAAGACAGCAACTAAAGCAATTTCCTCAACCAAAAACACGGCCAAGAAAAAAATAACAACCGCGCGCAAATCTACGGGCAAATGAACCTCGTCGGCTTTGGGCCAGCCGGATTTGACCTGGAAGCGATCATTCGCTTGCTGGCATCGACACAAGGTGCGGTGCAGATTGCATGTTTGCTCGCGGCCGGTTTTTTAGCGTGGTTCATCGCACGCAGGCTGCGCGCAAGATTGCCCGAAAATCCTGGTACTGGTTTTGCAAAAATCGGCGCGGGCGGTGCCAACCGCATCGCGTTTCCACTTCTGTTTCTGATCCTAGCTTGGCTCGCGCGATTAGTCCTCGTCAAGCTCCAGCCGGTGCTACTGCTCAATCTTGCGATCCCGTTGATCGCCTCATTTGCCGTCATTCGTTTAGCCGTGTATTTATTGCGGCACATGATTCCGCCCAGCGCGTTTCTCAAATCGTTTGAGCGCTTCATCACATTCGCCGCATGGAGTTTTGCCGCTCTGTATTTAACGGGCGCGTTGTCAGACGTTTTGGTAGCACTTGAAGATATCAAATTTTCAATTGGCAAAGATAAAGTCTCTTTGCGGCAAATGGCTGAAGCACTCCTTTACGCCACCGCCACTGTTTTTGTCGCACTTGGCTTGTCGGGTCTTGCTGAAAAAAGGGTTATGAGTGCAGCCACCATCAACATGAGCTCGCGTGTGGTGATCACCAAAATCTTGCGCGCATTGGCTTTAGTGTTTGGCTTGCTGATAGCAATGCCGCTGGTCGGTATTGATCTCACGGTATTGTCCGTTTTCGGCGGCGCGCTGGGTGTGGGTCTGGGCTTTGGTTTGCAAAAAATTGCCAGCAATTATGTGTCGGGCTTTATTATTTTGCTGGATCGCTCCGTCCATCTGGGCGATTTGGTGACGGTGGATAACCGCCACGGCATTGTTGATGCGATTCGCGCGCGCTACACGGTCCTTAGAGGTTTTGACGGCACTCAATTCATTATTCCTAACGACACCCTGATCACCAATGTCGTCATCAACCATCCGCACGCGGATTGTGTGATCGGCGTAAAAGCGAACGTGACGATTTCATACGATAGCGATCTGGAAACGGCTACGCGCATTTTGCTGTCCGCCGCGAAATCGCATTCACACGTACTTGCCACACCCGAGTCTTTGGTGCTGGTAAACCGGCTCGGCGAGAACGGTATTGAGCTCGAGCTCATCGCACACATTAGCGATCAGAATCAAGGCCAAGCCACCATTCGCTCAGAGTTGCTTATCACCATCTGGCGCGAATTTCGCGGCGCAGGTGTCATCATTGCTGCGCCGCAGCGCGATGTTCATCTGCTTGCCTCTGCGAGCAAAGAAACACAATTGAAACCATAAATGAAAAATGTGGCAGCAAGTGGCGCTGACCCCATGAGTGGGGCGCGAAAATAACATCGTAACAACTACAACTTTTGTGTATTCGCCCCCATCTAATAAAAATAGCGGTATTGTGAAAAATGATTCAGCGTAAAATTTGCGCGCAACTCAAAAATAGTTTTCCCGGGAGATTTCGTTGGATATTTCTTTTCTGAATGGTTTGATCGATTTGCCTTGGTGGGGCTACATCGTCGTAGCGCTAACACTCACGCACGTGACCATCGCCGCCGTGACCATCTTCCTGCACCGTGCGCAAGCGCATCGCGGGCTGGATCTGCACGCGATTCCGAGCCACTTTTTCCGTTTCTGGCTGTGGCTGACCACCGGCATGGTCACCAAGGAATGGGTCGCCATCCATCGCAAACACCACGCCAAATGCGAGACCGCCGAAGACCCGCACAGCCCAATGCATTACGGCATCAAGAAAGTGCTGACCGAAGGCGCTGAGCTTTATCGAACTGAATCAAAGAATCTGGAAACACTCGAAAAATACAGTCACGGCGTGCCCAATGACTGGATCGAGCGCAATGTGTACGAGCGTTATTCGTGGCAGGGTGCCGGCCTGATGTTGATTACCAACCTGATGTTGTTTGGCCCCATCGGTGCTACCATCTGGGCCGCACAAATGGCGTGGATTCCCATTCATGCCGCAGGTGTGGTTAACGGCATCGGTCACTATTGGGGCTACCGTCATTACACGGTT
>JANXWW010000183.1 GCA_025350945.1 Burkholderiales bacterium | reverse complement strand
TTTGATCCCGATCCTGCAAAAATTGATGCGCCATTAGTCCGGCGCGATCAAGTATTTGGCTCGCAGGATTTTTTTGCGTTGCATATTGATCCGATTGGCACACGTAAATTCGCACAAATATTTCGCGTCAGCGCATCGGGCTCCATCGGCGACGGGCTTTACAACGAGGATTCAGGCAACGAAGATTTTTCGCCTGATTTTGAGTGGGAAACGCAAACGCAGCGCACCGCGACAGGCTGGACGGCAGAAGTAAAAATTCCGTTTTCCACACTGCGTTATTCTTCCCCGGCATCAGAGAACTGGAGCATCATTATTATTCGGGGAACCGGGCGCGATCAGATATATCGCTTCGCGAATGCGCAGATCCCGCGCGATCAGAATTGCCTGATGTGCTACGCACAAACACTCAGCGGCATGCAAGATTTACCACACGGCCGCGAGCTGACCGTCACGCCACAAATCACGCTTCGCCGCGCAAGCGACAAAACAAATGGTGCAGCACAATCGGCAAAAAGCGATTTCATTCCCAGTGTAGATGTAAAATTTCGCCCCCGCGCCGATCTGGTGTTTGACGCGACCATCAATCCTGATTTTTCGCAGGTCGAACTCGATTCGCCGCAGCTTGCCTCAAATGCACAATTCGCGCTGTTTTTTCCGGAAAAGCGTCCGTTCTTTCTCGAAGGTGCCGACATTCTCTCCACACCTTTTAGCGCGATTTACACGCGATCCATTACCGATCCTGCGTGGGGTGCGCGCCTTACCCAGCGTAACGATGGAACTGACTTTATTTTTCTCACGACCCGCGACGATGGCAAGGGACTTATCCTATTGCCTGGCCCATTAAATACCAATGTGGCCACGCAGGATTCAAAGTCTCAAGCCACGATTGCTCGCGGTCGCGCGAATTTCGGCACGTGGTCATTTGGTGGCTTGGTGAGTGATCGCACCTATGATACTGCCGGCGGCAAAAAGCCGATGTACAACCGTGTAGGTGGTGCGGATTTTGTGTGGCGGCCCAATGGGGAATTGCGCGTGCGCGGGCAGGTGTTGGCCAGTACCACGCGCGATGAACGCAACACTGATTTGATTGCTGCAGACGTTCCGCGCAATGACGAAGCGGTATTGCTCGATTACAACTACGGTGGAACACAATGGAATTTTTCAGGCGGACTTGAACATGTCGGCTCAGGCTTTCGCGCGGACAACGGATTTTTTTCACAGGCTGGTTACAACAACGCGTATCAGGAGACAGCGTACAAAATTCGTGACCTTGGTCCGTTCAATGAAATTTCCGCCCAGTTCAATATCAGCCGCAAAGAGGACAAAGACGGTCGCATTCTCGAACAGCGGCTAAACCCCGCATTGTTTCTTCAACTACCGCGCAGCACCGGCATTTATATGGCATGGCGACCCAACAATTTGGTGCGCTATCAAAAACAGGGCGTGCCGCTGAAACTAGATCAGTTCTATTTCAACATCGAATCGAATCCGGGTCGCATGCTCACTTACTTTTTTGCAGAGGCGACAATCGGTGACCGAGGCGATGTGGCGAATAACCGCGTTGGACAAGGATATGCATACGCGCTCACTGGCACGATTCGCATCAGCGACCGTTGGGAGATTGAACCGCGCATCGACAATTCGGTCATCAACTCAATTGAGTCTGTGTCGTCAGGCTCCAGGCGAATCTTGCAGGAACGCGCGGTGCAACTGAAATCGGTTTATCACTTCACAGCCCGCGATACGCTCCGCTTGATCGCCCAGTACAACGGCGTGCGGCGCAGCCCTTCGCTTTATCAAAGCAGCGTCAGTGCATTCGAGAAAAGTGAAATTGCTTCAGTGGTATACGGTCATCGACGCGGACTGGGCACCAATTTCTACCTTGGCATAACCCAATCTCGCACCATTGACCCAGCCAGTCACAACACCCGTCGACAAGGGGAGATTTTCGCAAAATGGTCTTGGGCATTTGATCTGGCGGATTTGATTTAGCAGATTTAATTCGCACGGCGTGGCAATGACATTAGAACAAATTCTTACAATATTAAAACCTTAGTATACACGGGCATCTTCGGGCATAACTGCTCTGAAATGACCGTCCCTATTGGGGTTTGAACCCTGCGACAACCGCATTGCCGCGCCATTGCTGATTTTTAATCACGACAGACAGTGACGCAAATCAGCGACACAATTTTGTCCAGCCCCTGCCCCATAGTATTATTGAGGGCTGTACATGATTACACTTCTCAAACAACATTGAAGCTGGTTCCCCAAATGAAATTAGTGCCCACCATTCTTTGCGGCGGAGCAGGCTCACGCCTGTGGCCTGTGTCACGTGAAACGCATCCCAAACCATTTATTCGTTTGGCCGATGGCGAGAGCCTGCTGCAAAAAGCATTCGTGCGCGGTGCGACGCTTGATAATGTTGTTGAGGTGATGACCGTCACGAATCGTGAACTGTTTTTCAAAACCGAAGACGAGTATCGCGAAGTTAACAATTCAAAACGCGCCACTTCTTTCGTGCTCGAACCATTCGGCCGCAACACCGCTCCTGCCATCGCCGCCGCTGCGCTGCAAGTGCAAAAAATACACGGGGACGACGCGATCATGCTGGTGCTCGCTGCGGATCATTTAATCGCAGATCAGAAAGCATTTGCCTTAGCCGTCACGGACGCAGCAAGGCTTGCTCAATCCGGCAAATTAGTGACCTTCGGCATTCAGCCAGAAGCGCCTGAAACAGGATACGGCTACATTGAAGCCAAGGGATCGCAGGTATTGCGATTTGTGGAAAAACCTACGCTCGAAAAAGCGAAGGCGTATGTCGAGTCTGGACATTATTTGTGGAACTCGGGCATGTTCTGTTTTTCAATCGCGGCCATGTTGCGCGCCATGGAGCAATACTGCCCGGACGTGTTGACAACGACCCGCGCCTGCATGGAAAAATCGCGTTTTGCCGAAGGGCGCGGCGTGACCCAGCTAGATCTGGATAGCGAATCTTTTTTGCTAGCACCTGATATTTCCATTGACTATGCGGTGATGGAAAAATCGGATCGCATCGCTGTCGTCGCCTGCAATATTGGCTGGAGCGATATTGGCTCGTGGAGTGCGATTGGCGATCTTAAAGCGCCTGATGCAGACGGCAATCGAGTACAGGGTGATGCGCTGATGCATGAATCCACCGACTGTTATGTGCAAAGTAACGGCAGGATGGTCGGTGTGGTGGGTGTTCACGATTTGATTATTATCGATACGCCGGATGCGTTGTTGGTCGCGGATCGAAAACGTGCGCAGGATGTCAAATACATTTACGCAAGCCTTAAGGCGATGGGGCACGAGAGTTACAAATTGCATCGCACCGTACATCGCCCGTGGGGAACTTATACGGTGCTGGAAGAAGGCAAGCAATTTAAAATCAAGCGCATCGAAGTCAAACCGGGTGCGTCGCTTTCGCTGCAGATGCATCATCATCGCAGCGAGCATTGGATCGTGGTGAACGGCATGGCGAAAGTCGTAAACGGTGAGCAGGATCTTTTGCTTGCCACCAACGAATCTACCTACATCCCGGCGGGCCATCGTCATCGACTGGAAAATCCGGGAGTCATTGATCTGGTGATGATCGAGGTGCAGAGCGGCGAATATCTGGGAGAAGATGATATTGTTCGGTTCCAAGATAACTACGGTCGGGCTTAGAAAAAATTCCCGGCATCAGCTAATAACAAATCAAATTTTCGCCACGCAGCCAAGGCACACTTTAAAACATGAACCAGAATACTTCACACGGCATAAAAAGCAACTTTCGCTTTTTTGCAAAAAATAAAATCTTATGGTTAACCGTCATTATTCCCACGATTCTGGCCTGTATCTATTTCGGGCTGATTGCGTCTGACGTATATGTCTCCGAATCACGATTTGTAGTGCGCAGCCCGCAGCGCCAAACGCAAACAGGTTTGAACGCGTTTCTCGCTGGCACGGGTTTTTCTCGCTCGCAAGATGACACTTATTCTGTTCACGATTTTGTACTGTCGCGCGATGCATTAAAAGAGCTGGACGAACAGCTCGGCGTGCGCAAAGCGTTTTCCAGCAGAGATGCGGATTTTATAAACCGGTTTCCCGGACTGGATTGGGACGACAGTTTCGAATCTTTTTACCGCTATTACAAAAAGCGCGTGGGCGTTGATTACGATACCGTTTCTTCAATCACCACGCTTAACGTCAGGGCATTTACCGCAGAAGATGCAAAACGCATTAATGATTTGTTGCTAAAAATGGGCGAGCGGCTGGTAAATAATTTGAACGATCGCAGCCGCCAGGATTTGATCAAATTTGCGACGCAGGAAGTAACGATTGCTGAAACCAAGGCCAAGACAGCGGCACTGGCACTGTCGTCATTCCGTACATCGCAATCCGTGTTTGATCCTGACAAGCAATCCGCGATTCAGCTGCAAGGTGTGGCAAAACTACAAGAAGAACTACTCGCCACCGAGGCGCAACTTAATCAAATAAAACGGGTGTCACCCAAGAACCCGCAAGTTGCATCACTGACTAGCCGTGTGGCAACGCTACGAAGCACTATTGCCGCCGAAACATCAAAAGTAGCGGGTGGTGGAGCATCACTCACATCGAAGTCTGCCAATTTCGAACGCCTGGTTTTGGATAAAGGTTTCGCAGACAAGCAGCTCGCTTCCGCGCTGACTTCTCTTGAGACCGCCCGCAGCGAAGCTGAGCGCAAGCAACTTTATCTGGAACGTTTGGTGCAGCCGAATTTACCGGATAAGGCGTTGGAGCCACGCCGGGTTCGTTCGATATTTATGGTGTTTGCGGTGGGGATGATGGCTTGGGGCGTGATTAGCTTGCTGGTGGCGAGCGTTAAAGAGCACGCGGATTAGCTTGACCGATGCTATCAGAGTACGACTCGTGAAAAACCAACCATGACCAGCGAAGTATCATTTTTCCGCTCTCTCGCGATTCAGGGGCGCGTTATGCAAGCCTTGCTGATGCGAGAGGTGATTACTCGATATGGTCGCGACAATTTAGGCGTACTGTGGCTGATCGGTGAGCCGATGGTATTTACCCTAGGCGTTATGGCACTGTGGACATTTGCCGGCATGCATCACGGCTCGCAGTTACCTATTGCTGCATTTGCCATCACCGGTTATTCGTCAGTCTTGATGTGGCGAAATAGCGTGGGTCGTTGCGTGAGCGCATTACAAAGCAATTTTAATTTGCTGTATCACCGTAACGTCCAGGTAATCGATGTTTTTATAACCCGAACCTTGCTCGAAATGGCCGGCGCAACGATGTCCTTTATTGTTTTGTCAATCGCCTTTACAGCTGCTGAACTGATGACCTGGCCGGTGGATCCGCTTCAAGTGATATTTGGCTGGCTCATGCTTGCCTGGTTTGGATTGGCGCTGGCTCTCATCATCGGCGCAGCGACCGCGTACAGCGAGATCGTAGAGAGGCTATGGGGCCCGACCACGTATTTTATGTTTCCGCTGGCTGGTGCCGCTTTTATGGTGGACTGGCTGCCAAAACAGGCACAGGATGTCGTGCTGTTTCTACCGATGGTACACGGGCTGGAGATCATACGAGAAGGATATTTTGGCAACGTGGTGCGCACCCATTACGATTTGGGTTACATGGCGACATGCTGCCTCGTGATGACGCTGGTGGGATTATTTCTGGTTCGGGACGCGGGCGAACGGGTAGAACAGCAATGATTTCAATTGAGAACGTATCGAAAACCTATCACACCCGATTAGGGCAACGCACGATATTGGACAACATCAGCTTCAAGCTCGCGCGCGGCAGGAATATCGGCATTCTCGGCAGAAATGGAGCAGGTAAATCAACCCTTATTCGGCTGATTGCAGGCGCAGAACGCCCAACTTCCGGCGTCATCAGACGCGATATGAGCGTGTCATGGCCGCTTGCTTTTGGCGGCGCATTCCAGACCCATCTAACGGGCCTTGATAATCTAAAATTCGTTTGCCGCGTGTACGGTGTTGATTACAAACCGCTCATACCTTTTGTTGAAGACTTTACCGAATTGGGCGTGTATTTTCGCGAACCAGTTATGCACTATTCGGCAGGCATGACAACCCGGCTCGCATTCGCGCTGTCAATGGCAATTGAGTTCGATTGTTTTTTAATTGACGAAGCGATGGTGGTGGGCGACCAGCGCTTTCACGAGCGATGCCACATCGAACTTTTTCAAAAACGTAAAGACCGCGCATTTATTCTGGTGACACACGATGCAAACTCGATCCGAATGTATTGTGAAAGCGCCTGCGTATTACGAAACGGAAAGCTGATTCCCTTTGCCACTGTTGACGAAGCATTTGAGTTTTATGAAGCCAATCCAAATTAGCAACTTGACCCGCCGTTCTGAAAAACGTTTTCCTAAAAATTATTCCTCGGTGTCGAGTTGAAAATTTTGCTTGAAATGCGTCCCGCCCTTGACGGACACGCTGGTATTCCGCAAGAAGCGCGCTTACTGTTTCGTGGTTTGAGTCTGATTGATGACGTCACGGTTGAGGGCCTTATCCAAAGCAGCGGGCGCATCTTGGCTGAAGGTTTGCCTTCTAAACCCGGATTTTTTTCTGGTGAACTCAGCGAAGACAAACGAATCAATCGTCTTTCGCGCGTGGTGATCTCGTTGCAGCAGAGCCCGAATCCGCGGCCCAAATTTTTTGAAAAAATAGGCGAAAATCTCGACTACGCGGCGGCAGCAACAAAGCTAATAACCTCTAATTTGTTGGGTGGCCATCAGCAGTTGTCGCGCTTTGAAACCACCCACTTTCGCGACTTCATCTGGCGCGCCTTATTTGCCAAAACGCTGCCGTTTGAAGATTTTGAAGTGGTGACAATGGCCAATTTTCGCGTCGCCAGTATTCCGTGGACAGTGATGCAAACCTGTGCGCTGGCAACAAAGAAATTTGGTGTGGCACTTTATCCAAAATTAAACACCAGCGATTTTGATGTGATGGTAACCGAGACGCCCTACCCCGGTACCGTATCACCTAACACTAAGCTGGTGGTGCGTTACCACGATGCCATTCCATTGCTGATGCCGCACACCATATCGGACAAGGCATATCATCAAGCCTCGCATTACAATGCTTTGCGCAAAAACGTTGAAAGTGGCGCCTATTTCGCATGTGTGTCGGATGCTACGCGTCGGGATTTAATTTCGATTTTTCCGCAGGCGGAAGCACGTGCGGTGACTATTCACAACATGATTTCTCATCATTATTTTGATGAGGATTCAACATCTGTTCGCGTGCCAGAAATTATTCGAACGCGACAGAATGCTAGTATTGAAATAAAGCACACTAGCGCACCCAAACTGCTTGCAAAAAAAGGACAACAATCCACAAACGGATCAGATCAAGATATTGGATCGGAAACCAAAATGGCTGCGGTCAGCGATGATGGAGCGGAATCTATCTCACTGGATTATCTTTTGATCGTATCGACGATTGAGCCGCGAAAAAATCACCTAACGTTGCTTTCAGCATGGGAACAAATGCGCACGGAGGGGTTTCCAAAACTGAAACTGGTCATCGTGGGCATGCTCGGTTGGGATCACGCACCTATCGTCAAAAAATTCCGTCCGTGGCTTGAAAGGGATGAATTATTCATGCTTGAAGATGTACCCGCGCCTGAATTAAGGCTGCTCTATAAACACGCCAGAGCAACTGTCTGCCCGAGCTTCGGTGAGGGTTTTGATTTTTCAGGCGTCGAGGCCATGCGCTGTGGCGGTGCAGTGGCCGCTTCTGACATAGCTGTGCATCACGACGTATACGGAAATGCCGCCGAATACTTTACGCCCTACTCTGCACCCGATATCGCAGCCGCCATCGTCCGCATCGTTGATCCTGCGGCACCTGCACGACGCGCTGAACTGGTTCGCAACGGGGCGATTGTATCTGCGCAATATATGCCAGAGAAAATTTTGCCGCAGTGGCAGAAATTTTTGACCAGCTTAAAGACTGGCGAATTGGGTAACAATTAAAACAAGATCGTGCAGAGTTTCAATTCGGAAACCTCGATTGCTCGAATGCAGAAGCGCTGATATGACCGTTCTTTTCGAAAAAAATATATTCAGATCCGATGATCTGGCCGTTGATTTTTTTTCACTCGGCGATAGCCAGAATAAAAGTGTTGCCTTTACTTTTACCGCCTTCACACCTTCGACAAAACCAGACAAGAACGCATTGGCCGGCGTTGGCTTTGGCGGAGAGCTGCTGTTACGAAATGGTTTTGACGTGGTGGCGTTCAAGTCTGCAAAAAATCTTTGGTACCAAAATCTTTCAGCTGAAACGATCAAAGAAATTGAAAGATTTATTAACGATTCATCAATCATTTATCTGAACAGAGTTTCATATGGAAGCAGCATGGGCGCCTATGCAGCGATCCAATTCTCGCGCGCGCTGAAGATTGATATTGTTCTGGCACTTTCACCACAATTTGAAATTGACCAACCCTACGATCAGCGATGGCAATCGTTGGCACAACAAATTGACTTTCAGTATCGTATCGATTCAAACGCCATCTCAGATACCTGCAAATATTTTGTTGCGTACGACCCGAAAAACGAAGACAGACTCCACATCCAAAAACTCAGTACGCTGATTGACAAGCATCATCTAATAGAAATCAGGACGCCATATTCCGGCCATCCTTCTACAACCTATCTTTTTGAAACGGGATTAATTCAGAACATTGCGTTGTCGGTACTCCAGCATGCGACTTTTGATCATTCGAGCATACGCACCAACCGAAAACATTCCAAAACCTACTTGCATGAGTTATCCAAATGGCTCACGCTCAAAAATAAAAATAAATCTGCGCTAATTGCGATAAACAGGGCAATCAGGATAGACAGCACTGCGCTGGCGTTGCTCATCCACAAAATTGTAATACTGGAAAAGTTGTGTGACCCTGTTGCCGCACGAACGTTGGCATATGAAACATGTAAACAATTTACGGGCGGCACAATTGTTGATGCTCATTTGCTGGCTTCGTTATCAGACGTGCTGATAAGCTACCAGGATTTTTCAGGTGCACTAATATTGATTGAGAAAGCTATCGAGATTGATGAAACTGTGATGGAGTTTCATCTTCACCGACAAAGTGTGCAGAAACTGCTCAAGAAATCCAAATTGCAAGGATTACTCAAGAAGCTCAAATTTAGCGCTCAGTAACGTGATGTTCAAATTAATCGAAGGCATATCTTGAAACTTATCGACCCTGTTAGCGTTATGCAGCGCTTGTCCGTTGAGGCGCTTTGTGAGACTGCAGATAAATACTATCTCTCGTTGGTAGACCCAACTGAGCAGATGAGCAAACCTTTTTCGAGCGTGTTTCTCGCGCCGGACATGTTAATCAATCTCGGTCAGCTTTTGTCAGGATTGCATTTAACAAGGTCAATGACCGTTCTGGATTTTGCGGCGGGCACCTGCTGGCTATCCCGCTATCTGAATCAAATGCATTGCGTAACGATTTCGCTTGATGCATCTGAAGCCGCGCTGGCAATAGGCA
>JANXWW010000076.1 GCA_025350945.1 Burkholderiales bacterium | reverse complement strand
GCGGGTACGCGGCCTGTATGTTCAGCAATCGTTGCCTGCGCGGCCTCAATATCGAGCCTTAAACGTTTTAATCCAAAAGTGGAAAACGCGTGCGAATGTGCATCGCTATGGTTTTCAATCACATGGCCACGTTTGACGATTTCTCGCGTGAGTTCGGGGTGCGTGCGCACATATTGACCCACGCAAAAGAACGTTGCTTTTGCATCGTGTTTGTCCAGCTCATCAAGCACCCACGGCGTGATCGCGGGATTGGGCCCATCATCGAAAGTGAGCGCGATTTTGTTTGCCGCAGTAAGTGCAGCCGGTAAACGCGTGATATTTGGTCCTAGCAAACGGCTGCGCGGCCACAGCCCCACCGCCGTTAACCCCGCATGATTGGCGGCAATAGCGCCCAGCGCCCACGGCCAGAGTGGAGGTTGCGCAATAGCCGCGCCAGCTGCCGCGCCGTGCAGCGCCACCGATGCCCAAATCATCGGCGAGGGCTGCCAACTTGGTTTGGCCTCAGATGACAAATTCATGGCTTCTTGGTGTCGGCAAGCGAGGTAAAAGCTTTGATCCCGGCCATAATTGAAACGTGTTCAAACCATGGAAAACGCAGCCTGCGATAAAGATATTCGAGCGCGAATAGTGCGAGCATGGTCGGCAGCGCATAAACATTGGTAAACAGCGACCAGGCCTGAAACGAAACGAAAAAATACAGCCCAAGTGAAACCGCGACCGACAGCAAAAAAAATGTGCTCCAGACATAGGTGAGGACGCGTGTGTAGGTGCTAATCGGCGGGGGCAGTGTGCCATGAACGCGTAGCGCCAATTGCGTGATGAGTGCGGTTTTGGGTTCGAACAAGGTGCGTGCAAAAAACAAAAATAGCGAGCCGTTTACTAAAATATTTGGCACCAAGCACAGCCATTCAAAATGCTTCAAATCGTCGTAAAAAATGAACAGCAGTGTGGCAGGTGCGGCCAGTAGCAACGCCAAGTAGCGCTTTCCGCTACTCCACAAAATAGCCACCGCAAAGCTCTGCCAAGCCAGTACAGTAAGCACTACGGTTCGGGCGGCAACATCGGGCGCTGAGGCGCTCACATACATCAGCGCGATGTAGGCGATAGCGCCAATTACGATAAAAATGATTTTTGCTGGGGAAGGCATGAATGATGATGCTGTAAAATAAAGGTGTTGAATTAGCTGCTGCTTCATAACATTGTAGCGTGTCGTGCGTCCTGCTTTTTAAGCTAGTTGCGCGAGTCTTCCGTAAAACCATCTTAGGGGCTTGTTGAAATTCTGCTGCGCTTGGTCATGCGGCGTTGGAAAGGCGCTTAAAATCCTCGTGTATAGCTCACACACTGCGCCCATACACGCCGGTTTTTCGCACCTTTCCGCCTTGCCTGACCGGCGCTCGCGACGAATTTCAACAAACCCCTAGAGATTTACCCTGCCGCAGATCGGGCAGGTCATATCGAGGCGGATTAAGGCTTGGCAGGTTGGTAGCGAGCCACGCGATGTAAATCTTTAGGTATGTGTGCGAAATCCAATAGCAGATCGTTTTAGCACAAGGTATGATGAATATCTGTACCGCTTCGTAGCGGTTTTTATTCAACAAAATCATTATCTTGTAATTATTATTTAGTTTAAAAACGGAAAAAATGAGTGACGAAACGGTAATAGCCGAAACGACGGAAATGGAGCAAGAAAAGCTGCGCACCTGCGACGTGCTCGTCATCGGTGGCGGCCCGGCCGGCGCTACTGTGTCCACTCGATTAGCAGAGCGCGGTTATAACGTGGTGTTGATGGAAAAAGCGCACCACCCGCGGTTTCATATTGGTGAATCGCTGTTGCCGCTTAATTTGCCGCTGCTTGAAGAGCTCGGCGTGAAGGCCGAAGTTGAGCAGCAATCGATGATTAAACATGGGGTGGAATTCGTCTCGCCCTGGCATGACAACAAAGCCGTGCTGCTTGATTTCGCCGATGCGTGGGACAAGGATCATCCCTATGCATATCAGGTGCGTCGCTCGGATTTTGATCACACATTGATAAAAAACGCGAAAGCCAAAGGTGCGAATGTCATTGAAGGATGCCGCGTTAATCAAGTTAAATTTGATGATGCGGGGGTTGGGGCGACGATCACCGCGCAGACTGATGCGAATGAAACGCTTCAGTATAAAACCCGCTTCGTGGTCGATGCATCGGGTCGCGATACAATCCTTGCCAACCAACTTGGCACTAAAGCGAAAAATAAAGCGCATGCCAGCGCTGCTATTTACGGCCATTTTGAAGGTGCGAAACGACACGAGGGCCGACTTGAAGGCAACATTACCGTGTTCTGGTTTGACCATGGTTGGTTCTGGTTTATTCCTTTGTCAGATGGTGCCACCAGCGTGGGCGCAGTGTGCTGGCCGTATTATTTAAAATCGCGCAAGAATTCGCCCAAAGAATTTTTCATGGACACAATCGCCCTGTGCGCGCCATTGGCCGAGCGGCTGAAAGATGCCACGCTGGTGTCAGATGTGACCGCAACCGGAAATTATTCCTACACATCACATCGATCCAGCGGCAAGAATTATCTGATGCTGGGTGATGCGTTTGCGTTCATCGATCCGGTATTTTCATCCGGCGTTTTCCTTGCGATGAACAGCGGATTTGTCGGGGCCGATACCATTGATACTTGCCTGAAAGAGCCACAAAAAGCGACAGCGGCGTTGAAGAAATTCGACAAAATCATGCGCGCCGGGCCGAAAGAATTTTCGTGGTTTATTTATCGGCTGACTTCGCCCAGCATGCGTGATCTTTTTATGGCGCCGCAAAACAAGTGGCGGGTGCAAGAGGCAATTTTGGCAGTATTGGCCGGGGATATTTTTAGAGGCACCCCGATTCATGGGCGTTTGATGATATTTCGATGCATTTATTACATAACCAGTTTAATGAACATAAAGCGAAATTGGATAGCATGGCGCAGACGCAAGAAAAACATAGCCGAGCTCGTACCGCGAGCGATGGTCACCAACAGCTAAAAATGATTTCGTGCGCAGAGCATATTATTGCTGAGCGGCCGGCTATTGCCGTACGCAGTATGTTTGCGGCCGACATTGCGCAAATGATTGATGCCGAGTTGGCGCGCGTTTGTTTCATTATTGGCTTCGGTGTCGCGGCACCGGCACGCACGTTGCCGTGTGGCTTTGTGAGTGTCACACTACCTGCTTTAAATGGTTCAGCGCCTTATGAAGTGTGGCTTGCAGACGAAGCCGTCACGCGTACGACATCAGCCGGAATTTCATTCGCGAAAACCGGCTCGATTGTTTTTGGTTGTGCTTCTATTGCGCAGCGCGAAGGCGATCATCTCGAAGATATTACCAAATCGCTTTACGGCCAAATTTTTGACGGCATGGATCAATTGGGCATGCCGCATTTCGCGCGTGCGTGGCACTATTTGCCGGCGATTAATTCCGCTGAAGATGCGCTGGAACGTTATCGTCGCTTCAGCATGGGTCGGCATGAGGCGTTTCTCGCGAAAGGCCGACAAATTGAGCACGATGCGCCTGCCGCATCAGCACTCGGCTCGCAGATCGTTGCTGGTCAGCCCGGCCAGCTGGTGATTTATTTTATTGCGACGGCTTCGCGCGGTACGCCGATTGAAAATCCGCGCCAGGTCAGCGCCTATCGTTACCCGCAGCAGTACGGCCCGAAGAGCCCGACCTTTGCACGAGCATTTTTGGCACCTGCGCCACAGGATATTTTTTATGTATCCGGCACCGCCAGTATTGTCGGTCATGAAACGCTTCATGCGAATGACGTTCGCGCACAAACGCGCGAGACGATAGCCAATATTTTGGCGCTCAACCGCGAAGCCGAACAGCGTGGTGTGAATACAAAACGCCAGGCAACGCATATGAAAGTTTATGTGCGACATGCTACTGATATTGACGCAGTGCGAGCGGAGATCGACGCTGGTGAGCTTGTTGAAAAGAACACCGATATTGTGTATTTCGAAGCCGATATTTGTCGTCGTGACTTGCTGGTTGAGATAGAGTTGTTAAGCTGTAATGCGGAGCAGCGCCAGTAATGACAGAGACGCATACTGTGCGCAGGCTCGTCGCCATGCTGATTGCAAGCATATCGCTAATCGCGCCTGGTCGGGCGGCTGCCGAGCAGTTTCCGCGATGGGAAGCAGGTATTGGTGCATCTGTGTTGCGATTCTCGGACTATCGCGGCTCGGATGAATTTCGCTCGTATTTATTTCCCTTGCCCTATTTTGTTTATCGCGGTGAACGCATCAAAGTGGATCGTGAAAGCATACGCGGACAATTTTTCAAAACAGATCGTGTTGAATTGGACGTGAGCATCAATGGCACGGTGCCGTTAAAGAGCAAGGACAATACGGCGCGCCAAGGCATGCCCGATATTGATGCCACGCTGGAAATTGGGCCATCGTTGAATACCAATCTGTGGCGAAGTGATGATCGTCGCATCAACCTGATTTTGAAACTGCCAATACGCGGCGTGATCGCCAGCGATTTCAGACATTTTGAAAATATCGGCTGGGTGTCGCATCCACAAATCAGCTGGGACGTTAAAAATTTCAACAACACCGGTTGGCATCTTGGCATGCTCGTCGGTCCGACTTACCAAAGCGCTGGGTACAATCGTTATTTGTACGGCGTGGCTCCGCAATTTGCCACCGCGAATCGGCCCGCCTATGAGGCCCGGGCGGGCTATGGCGGCGCGAATATTATTGGTGGCATTTCAAAACGTTTTGGTCGAACCTGGTTTGCCGGTTTTGCAAAATATGATCGGCTCAGTGGTGCTGCGTTTGCCGACAGCCCGCTGGTGAGAAAGCGCAGCTATGCAACTTTTGGTGTGGCATTAACTTATATATTTACCGACTCAAAAACGTTGGTTGAAGCTGATGATTAATCCTCCACAAAAATTCAGCAACAGATCAGGCGCGAGGACGGGCAAGCATGCGTCTGTTTGATGATCGCGATTTTCGTGCGGCTGACGCGCGTAAGGCCGAACCAAAAAGCGCACCAGAGGGCGCACCCAAGCGCGCGGCCTCCCATCTTGCTGCAACCAGCATCGGTGGCCGTGTCATCGCGGCGTATGAAATATCGGCGCTGTATTTAGGTTGGTTTGTATTCGGCGGCATTTGTCTGGTCGCCAGTTTTATGGCCGGATTTTTGCGCTATGTGTTGCCGCGCAAATTCGGCAACCGGCTCGGTCAGCACATGATCATGCGGGTCTTTCAGGTGTTCATGCTTTATCTCGCGATCACGCGTTTGGTGAAATGCGATGTATCCGCGCTTGACCAACTCAAGCACGAAAAAGGTTTGATCCTGGCCCCCAATCATCCCGCGCTAATCGATGCCGTGCTGGTGATTTCGCGCCTGCCGCGCGTGACTTGCATTATGAAAGCCGTGCTATGGGACAACATTGTGCTGGGCGGCGGCTCGCGGCTCGCCGGCTTTGTGCGCAACGACTCGCAGCCCAATATGGTGCGCGCCTCAGTCGCTGCGCTACGCGGTGGCGGGCAACTGCTGATGTTTCCCGAGGGCACGCGCACGGTGGAGCAGCCGATCAATCCGCTTAAAGGCGCGATTGCATTGATTGCCAAAAAATCGCAAGCATCAGTGCAAACTATTTTTATCGAATCCAATACGGAATTTCTAGGCAAGCACTGGCCCACATTAAAAAAGCCGACTTTTCCGCTGCATTATCGTGTCACGCTTGGCAAACGGTTTGATCCGCCCGCCGCCGACAAGGCGGTTGATAACAAAATTTTTATCGCAGAGCTCGACGCATATTTTCGTGCCGAGTTGAGTCTTCAACATCAACATCGCAACCACGATTCGCATCAATCCAGAATCCATTAATTTAATATGCAACAACAACGCTCACACACACATCTTGTTTTGATTCCCAGTTATAACCCCGGCTCCAAAGTTTTGGAAACGGTAAAAGCCGCGCGCGAAAAATGGAATCCGGTGTGGGTGGTGGTGGATGGCTCAACCGATGGCAGCGCTAAATTGTTGCGCGAGTTGGCCGCGAAAGATACAGGGTTGGAAGTGTTCGAGCTGCCAACAAATCAGGGCAAAGGTGCGGCGGTGTTGATGGGTGCCTCACTCGCTAAATCGCGCGGCTTTACGCATGTTTTAACCATGGATTCTGACGGTCAACATCCGGCAGATTTGATTCCTGAATTTATGTCCGCGTCCACGCGCGAACCGGGCGCTTTGGTGTTGGGTAACCCTGTTTTTGACAGCAACGCACCGCGTATTCGCGTGCAAGGTCGGCGCATTTCTAACTGGTGGGCGAATCTGGAAACGCTATGGCAGGGCATCGGTGATTCGCTGTACGGCTTTCGCGTTTATCCGATCGCGGCCTTAATTGAAACCATGCAGTCGTCGCGCTGGATGCGACGTTTTGATTTCGATGTTGAAGTCGTCGTGCGCCTGGTGTGGAACGGGCTTCGCCCGATCAATATTGACGCGCCGGTGAAATATTTTTCGGTGGAGGAAGGTGGCGTTTCTCATTTCAAATACGGACGTGACAATGTGCTGCTCACCGGTATGCACATTCGTTTGTTTGGTGCGTTTTTGCTACGGCTGCCACTTTTGATCGGCAAGCGCGTCTTGCAGTTGAGCGGTGGACTGCGCAAATAGTGAGATGGTAAATATGCAAATGACTAATTTAAATTCAAACGTGTATGACGTCATCATTCTCGGCGGTGGCTTAGCCGGGCTGACGCTCTCGCTGCAATTAAAACAGGCGTTCGCCGATTTAAAAATCATCGTGCTTGAGCGCCGCGCACATCCGGTACCCGAAGCTGCGCACAAGGTCGGTGAATCATCAGTCGAAATCGGTGCGCATTATTTTGAAACCGTGCTCGGTTTAAAAGATCACTTGCAGCAACATCAGCTAAAAAAATTCGGCTTCAGGTTTTTCTTTTCCGATGGGGCGACTGATATTACGCAAGTCACCGAGCTGGGCGCGAGCATGGTGTTGCCCACGCCAAGTTATCAAATTGATCGCGGCATTTTTGAAAACACACTTGCAGCCATTGCTCAGCAAAAAGGCGTGACGTTTGTTGATGATGCGATGGTGAAGCAGTTTACGATTGCTGATGGCAACGATACGCACACGGTAGAATTTGAGCACGATAACCAGCGCCACATTATTTCCTCGCGCTGGCTGATTGATGCCTGTGGTCGCGCAGGCATGATTAAACGTAAATTGAATTTGCAGGAAGCCAACGAGCACAATGCGAACGCGGTGTGGTTTCGCATCAGCGAAAAAATTGATATCAATAATTGGTCAAACGACAGTGCGTGGCACAATCGTTGCAATCCGCCCAATCGTTGGCTGTCCACCAATCACCTGTGCGGCGAAGGTTACTGGGCGTGGCTGATTCCGCTGGCGTCCGGTTCGCATTCAATCGGTATTGTGGCCGATGCAGAGCTGCATCCGATTGAGACCATGAATACGTTTGAAAAAGCGATGACCTGGTTTGAAAAACATCAGCCGCTGTTGTTTAAAGCGCTGGATGTAAAACGCGAGAAGCTGCAAGATTTTGCATTCTTCAAACGTTTTTCTTACGGCTGTAAACAAGTTTTTTCCGGCAAATCGCGCTGGGCGCTCACCGGCGAGGCAGGGTTATTTTTGGACCCTTTCTATTCACCGGGCAGCGATTTTATTGCGATTGGCAACACCTACATTACTGAATTGATTCGGCAGGACCGCGCCGCGGGCCCAGTCGATATGTACGCCAGTATTTTTGAGCAAGTGTATTTTCAGCTCTATCAAAACATGCTCACGCTCTATGAAGGCCAATACAAATTATTTGGCGACCCAGAAGTGATGCCTGTGAAAGTGATTTGGGATTACACCTATTACTGGGGCGTGATGTGCCAGCTATTTTTTCAGAATCGCTTAACCGATATTGTCACCATGAGCCGCATGCAAAATCAGCTGGCGAATGTGCAAGCGCTCAATATCGCGATGCAAAAATTTTTGCGCCAATGGAATGAAATCAGCGAGAAAAAAAATCCGGTGCAAATGCTCGATCAAGCGAGCCTGCCGTGGTTTGCGGAGCTTAATCGTGGCTTGCGCGATAACTTGAGTGTCGAAGAATTCAGCGCGCGGATGAAAGCGAATTTGATACAGCTTGATGAGTTGGCAAAAGAAATTGTTGCGCATGCGCAGCGAGAATATCCGGCTATCAATATTACCGAAATCGCACTGCTGCTAAAACTTGACGATGACAAATCGCCATCAACACTGGCCGCCCAAAGCATGCTGTTTCCAAAAGCAGCCTAGAAGAAATATAAACCCCAGCATCAACGGGCGTTTTGAGGCATTTATGGCCCAAAACACCCGTATTCATTAGGGCTTTATAAAATAATCATAGTTGGCCTGACGATTCGTGCCGATAGGGTTTGCCCTACTAGCACAAATTATCTAAGCGCTTTATATTCGAAGCAATCACGTAGCTATATTCTTCGAAGCGATAAGGGTCTGATATGGAAAATCAAATTAACGTCGGCATTCAACGCCAGTCTTATGAATCCTTCGAGGCGCTTGATTCTGAAGCTGGTAATCAAAATACTGACGCCTCACTTGCAGGCGATTCAGCAGACGCGAATACGGGCGGCAACCCAGACATTGTGAATCCTCACATTGAGCGTGAAAGCGTCAACCCAGCGCCGCTCACAACGATGGCGGGTAACAACACGCTGAACCGCTACGGCATTAGCGATACCGTCATCATGGGGCGGCCCTTGTATGCGATGCCGGGCTATAACTCAACTGACCACAACGCAGTCGGCAACAGCACCACGCCAAACTCCTTGCCCAGCCAAAGCACCGCCGCACGACATGACGCTACATCGTGGATGAAGCAAACCAGCGCTTCCGACACCGGCGATGCGGAAGGCCATATTTTCGATGAACGCGGCCGCGATTATGGCGGCAGCGGCAGCGGCAGCGGAGACTATGATGGCGGCGGAGGCTATGGTGGTGGAGGTGACGTTGGTGGCAGGGGTGGAGATGGCGGTAGCAGCCCTACAGGCGGCGGCACGACTTCGCCGTTTCATCATGACGCGCCCACAGATGAAATCACGCTGACCCCGGAGGAAGAGGCGCGGCTGCCGCGAGGCTCGGTGGAGATAGGCCCATTGCGAACAGTATCGACGTCACCAACATCATCAACGCCCACTAGCGCCGAGGGGCAGCTCAACTTCATGGGCCTCAACGGCAACGGTCAGCCACTGTATAGCGACCCTGCCTTGCAGCAGCAAGCGCCATCCGAAATTGTGGCGAGTAACGACCGTTTCCACGGTTATGTCAACGCCGTCGAAGGCAGCGTCATCGGCCACGACACCAACGGCACGCCTTATTCCGGTGTGCCTGATGCAAACGCGCCTGGCGGCATGCGCTGGTATTCGCTGGATTTCGCCGATACCAACACCTTCAGGGCATCGCAGGCGGCGGATTTGCTTGCAACTGGCCGCGGCGCGGGCAACACGACCGAATCATTACCGCCAATTGAAAATCTCTACACGCCTTATGTAGGCTACGCCGCTACGAGCTACCGTGCTGGTGTCGCTGAAATGATGAATCCCAACGCAAGCTGGGATGAGCGCTTTGTCAACGGGGCATTGGCTGCGCTATCTTCACCTGTAGCCGTTCTGGACATGATGAGCGAAGCGTTTCTGAATGCACCCAATGGCGCAGCACGC
>JANXWW010000071.1 GCA_025350945.1 Burkholderiales bacterium | reverse complement strand
CGCTGGAATTTGACCAGCTCGCTCTACGGCGTATTCGGACGTGATGAA
Source organism: Burkholderiales bacterium (assembly GCA_025350945.1). GTDB lineage: Bacteria > Pseudomonadota > Gammaproteobacteria > Burkholderiales > Usitatibacteraceae > UKL13-2. Next base: position 8,966 of record JANXWW010000071.1, on the reverse strand, counting down.
CGCAACCCGTTGGCACAACGCTCGCAATCGATTCGCGCAGGTTTCGCGGCAGCGGAACTATCCCGCGATTTTTCATGGCTGCGCGTGCGCGGAAATGCACTGTTCGCAAGCGGCGATAAAAATCCTTTCGATGGCAAGGCTACCGGCTTTGATGCGATTTTTGAGAACCCGCAATTTGCCGGTGCCGACACCAGTTTTTTTATTCGCCAAGCAGTTCCGCTGATCGGCGGCGGTGGCGTGGCGTTAAGCGCACGCAATGGTGTGTTGCCATCGCTACGCTCATCAAAAGATCAAGGCCAATCCAACTTTGTCAACCCGGGACTCACGCTATATGGCATGGGTGCTGATGCCGATTTAACACCGCAAATTCGCGTGCTCGGCAATATCTCAAAACTAGATTTTGTAAACACATCTTCGCTGAGTGTGCTGCGCAATCAAAACATCAGCTCGAAAGATTTGGGCGTGGATGTTTCGGCAGGCATCCAGTATCGGCCCTACATGACGCAGAACATCGTACTGAACGCATCGGCTGCCGCGCTCATTCCCGGCAAAGCATTGAAACAATTGTATGAAGAAGATAAACGGGGGCCGCAGTTTTCGGTGTTGGTCAATCTCTTGTTGACGTATTAATCGTGCCATCCATCGCGCAACCAAAATGCAAACTGAAATAAAAATGCTGAAATCTCCATCCTTCATTAACGCCATGAAAACTTTGCTGGCGATGGTGTTTGCTTCAATCTCCATGTTGGCTAATGCGGCCTCAGATGCAAAACCCGTAGCCCGTATTTATAACGTCTCGCCACCCGCGCCGGAACGGCAATCTGTAATGGACGCCGACAAGAAATCATTCGGCTGCGTGTCCTGCCACACAGGCACAGATCGTCACACCATGCACGCGAATCCTGGCGTAATTTTGGGCTGCACCGATTGCCATGGCGGTGACGCCAACGTACTCAAACCCAAAGGCGCTGAATACACAGGGCAGGATGAAGCAGGCTATCGCGCGGCGATGGCGAAGTCACACGTGTTGCCGAAGTTTGATAAGGCGTGGAATTACCCAGAGAGCGCTAATCCGGAACGCAGCTACACATTGCTCAATAAAGAAGCAAACCAGTTTGTGCGTTTCATGAACCCCGGCGATTTGCGGGTTGCGCGCGAAGCCTGTGGCGCGTGCCATTTGGAGACCGTGCAAGCAGTTGAACGTAGCCTAATGTCATCAAGCGCCATGCTGTGGGGCGGTGCGTCGTACAACAACGGCATATTGCCCTACAAGCGCTATATTTTGGGCGAGGCCTACACGCCAGACGGCCAAGGAGCGACGATCAAAAACCCGATTCCGGTAAATGATCACATGATCAAGATGGGCATTTTGCCTTCACTCGCCCCGCTGCCCGCGTGGGAGACGATTCCACCCGGCGATATTTTTCGCGTATTTGAGCGCGGCGGGAAAGTAATCAACTCCGGTTTTCCGGAGGTGGGATTGCCGAATTCGACCGGCGCATTGCAGCGTCTTGATGAGCCCGGCCGCCCCGATATTAAACAATCGAATCGCGGCCCCGGCACGGGTAGCCGTATCGCCGTACCTGTCATCAACATCACCAAGACACGTTTGAATGATCCGCATCTGTGGTTCCTGGGCACCAATGAACAGCCAGGCGATTACCGCTCATCCGGATGCACCGCGTGTCACACCGTTTACGCCAACGATCGCGACCCCAAGCACAGCGCGCAATATGCAAAATTTGGCAATGAGGGTAAAACCCAAACCAAAGATCCGACGATTCCGAAAGACAAATCCGGGCATCCAATCAAACATGAATTCACCCGCGCGATTCCTTCATCGCAGTGCATGACCTGCCATATGCACCAGCCCAACGTGTTTGTGAATTCGTTCTACGGCACGACGATGTGGGATTACGAATCTGATGCGCCATCAATGTGGCCCGCGAAACAAAAATATCCGACCGCAGCAGAAGCACGCGAAATTTTGAATCGCAATCCGGAAGAAGCCGCCACACGCGGATTGTGGGGCGATAAGGAATTTTCAAAAAATGTATCGCTCTTGAACCCTAAACTCAAAGACACGCAGTTCGCGGATTATCACGGCCACGGCTGGAATTTCCGGAAGATTTTCAAACGTGATCGCAAAGGCACGCTGCTTGATAAAGAAAATAAACCCGTCTCGGATACGGACCCGAAAAAATTTGAGAAGTCGGTACATTTAACCTCGATCCATCTCGATCTCGGCATGCATTGTGTAGATTGCCATTTCTCACAGGACGGTCATGGTAACGGCCACATTTACGGCGAAGTCGCTGCGGCGATTGAAATTGATTGTGCAGATTGTCACGGCACCGCCGATAAATATCCCACGCTATTTACCAGCGGCCCGGCCGCATCACCCGGTGGGCGTGATTTGAAATTGTTGCGTACACAAGATGGACGTTCGCGTTTTGAATGGCGCGAAGGCAAGCTGTATCAACGTTCAGCCTTGGACGCCAACAAAGAATGGGAAATGGCGCTAGTAAAAGATAGCGTGACGGCAGGACACCCGAAATACAACGAGAAAGCCGCACGCGCCAAGCTGATGCACGCGGGTGCATCGGGTCGTGAAGGTAATTGGGGCCAAGGTTCTGCTGATGGAAAAGATCCGACCTTCGCGCACGCGAACGAAAAAATGACCTGCTACACCTGCCATTTATCGTGGACGACCTCATGCGCGGGCTGTCATTTGCCGATTCAGGCGAATGCAAAAACGGAGCGCCTGCATTACGAAGGTGGCGAGACGCGCAACTACGCGACTTATAACCCGCAGGTGGCGCGCGATGACATGTTCCAGCTGGGTATTCATGGCGAAGTAAAAGGCGGGCGCATCACGCCAATTCGCTCATCCTCTGCGCTGATCCTTTCATCAACCAACGCGAATCGCGAAAAAATTTATATCCAGCAGCCACCGATTGCCGCCAGCGGTTTTTCATCGCAAGCCTTCGCGCCGCACTACCCACATACCGAGCGCACGACCGAAACCAAAACCTGCTCTGATTGCCATGTGAGCAAGGCCAATGACAATAACGCGATCATGGCGCAACTACTTTTACAGGGCACGAATTTCGTCAACTTTGTTGGCTTTAATGCATGGGTCGGATCAAGCAAACATATTGAAGCGGTGAACGTGACCGAATGGGATGAGCCGCAAGCAGTGATTGGCAGCTATCTGCACAAGTACGCGTATCCCGATTGGTTCCAGAACCACGAAAAGCGCGCACAGCAATTACCAGAATCGCATTCGCATACGACCAAGGGGGAAGCGCGCTGCATCGCGCTGCGCGGTGAATATATGTTTGTCGCCGAGGGCGCCGGTGGCTTCCGCGTTTATGATGTGGCCAATATCGCGAATAAAGGTATTTCGCAACGCATTATCACTGCGCCGTTTTCACCACTGGGCCACGATGCGCATGTGCCCACTATCAACGCCACCTGTATGGCATTGCCAACCAATCAGCCGATAGCACCCGAGCGCAACAAGGGTGATTTGATGCGAGTGACGAATCAGGAACAGGCGTTTCACCCAATCTACAACTACGCGTTTATTGTTGACGCGGTGGAAGGCTTGATCGTGGTCGATGTCAATACTTTCGCGGATGGCGAACCGCGCAATAATTTCATCAAACGCGCCGTAACCTGGAACGACGCAAACGTGCTCAAAGGTGCCCGCCATATTACGCTGGGCGGCTATTACGCCTACATCGCTACAGATGCAGGTCTCGTGGTGCTCAGCCTCAACGATCCACTTAAACCGACTGTGGTTTCCACACTGCCGATTAACGATATGCGCGCATCGGCGTTGCAATTTCGCTATCTTTTTGCGACCACGGCTAAAGGCCTGGAAGTGGTTGATGTCACTTATCCCGAGCGCCCAGCCATTGTTGCCGCGGTGCCGCTTGCCGATGCCAAGCGAGTTTATGCAGCCCGGACTTATGCCTATGTTGCGGCAGGCAAAGATGGCTTGGTTATTGTCGATATTGAGAAACCCACCGCACCGCGCGAATACCAACGCTTCACAGCAGATGGCGCGTTAAACGATGCACGCGATGTCATAGTCGGCTCGACCAACGCATCACTGTTTGCGTATGTGGCGGATGGTGTGAATGGATTGAAAGTTGTTCAGCTCACCTCACCCGATTCGCAACCGAAATTTTATGGATTTTCGCCTGAACCCAGACCGCAACTGATTGCCTGGCGCAAAACAGAATCACCCGCATTGGCGCTCTCCAAAGGGCTGGATCGTGATCGCGGCGTGGATGAAACCGGCGGGCAGATTGCGGTGTTTGGCCGGATCGGTTCGCGGCCGTTTAGTGCGAATGAAATGCGCAAATTCTATATGGCACCCGATGGCAAACCGTGGAGTGTGACCGATGAAATTGAGCGGGCGCGATTTATACCGGCACGCAGACAATTAAACCTTTCATCGAAAACTGAAGTGCTATTTGATGCAACAAAAGAAGCGACAAGTGAGGTAAGAAAATGAAATCTTTTGGTTGTCAATTTGCCCGTAACCTCGCTCAATTGGCGTTAGTCATATTGGCAGCACCAGCATTTGCGCAGCTTGGGGCCGCGCCGCCCATCATGCCGACCCAGCCACTGCCCTATCAATCGCCACACCAGACACAAGGCACGGTAACCTGCGCGTCCAGTCTGTGTCACGGCTCGATCAAGCGGTGGAAAGACTCCAATGTTTTGCAAAACGAATATGTCACTTGGTCACGCACCGACAAGCACGCGAAGGCCTACAACAAATTATTGAACGCGCAATCACAAAAAATTGCGCGCAATCTGGGCCTGAAAGAACCCGCACACGAATCAAAAATTTGTCTGGATTGCCATGCCCATGCGGTACCGGTTGAGCGCCACGGCGAACGTTTTAAGCCCACTGATGGCATTATCTGCGAGGCCTGTCACGGCCCGGCAGAAAAATGGATCAAGAGCCATGTTGAGCCGGATGCAAGCCATGACCGCAATATAGAAAACGGCTTGTACCCCACGTCTGACGCGGCCTCGCGCGCCAAAATGTGTCTGGCATGCCACTTTGGCAACAAGGACAAGCTGGTCACGCATCGCATCATGGGTGCTGGCCATCCACGCATGAGTTTTGAACTGGATACATTTACTGAAATTGCGCCTAAACATTTTGTGATTGATAAAGATTACAGCGAGCGCAAGCGCGTGTGGGAAGGTGCGAAGGTATGGGCGATAGGCCAGGCCTATGCGGTGGCAGACACGATGGATATTCTGGTGGATGAAAAGCTCGGGCGCGATGGCTTGTTCCCCGAGCTGGTGTTATTCGATTGCCATGCGTGCCATCACCCGATGTCTGAAGGCCGCTGGAAACCCAAAACCGCTTTTGGCCCCAGTATTGCGCCCGGTCTGGTGCGCCTGAATGATTCTAATATGTTGATGCTGCGCGCGCTCGCTTTCTCGCTGGATACGGGCGCGGGTGAGCGCATCAGCAATCAAACACGCAAGCTGCATCGCGCGGTGGCGGGTGAAGGGGATGCCCGCGTGGAGGCGATGGCGCTCAAGAAAGTTGCTGCTGATTTGGTGCCACTCATATCGGAGCGTAATCTCGATATCAATATTATTCGCGCCATCGCGCTGCGTCTGGTTGATGACGGCTTGAGTGGCTACTACAGCGATTACGCGGCGGCTGAACAGGCGGCCATGGCGATCTCGAGCGTGGGCAGTTTCCTCGCCAAACAAGGTGGCATGCGCAACACTGCAGGGTTCAATGACAGCTTGCGCAAACTTAATGTGTCGCTGGCGAACGATGAACGCTACAAGCCACAGGAATTTATGGCACGGCTGCGGGATGTACGCACAACACTTGCCAAATAAGGCGAAAATATAAAACTGAAATGGTGAACCTCCATGAGTAGTTTGACAAATGAACGTTTCGACATTGCCATCATTGGCTCCGGCCCCGCCGGGATTTCCGCCGCCGCGCATGCAGCCGAGCTAAAAATCTCTCACGTATTGCTCGAAGGCGAGAAACACGTCGCCGATACGATCTACAAATACCAAAAGGGCAAGCACGTGATGGCAGAGCCCAGCGTGCTGCCACTGCGCAGCCCGATGAGTTTCGCTGCAGGCACCCGCGAAAATATTCTCGGCAAATGGGATGACGAGCTCGCCAAGCACAACGTCAATATTTGTTATCAGTCGATGGTGACAGCGGTCACAGGAGCCAAAGGCAAATTTGCCATCACGTTGGCGAGTGGCACAACTGTTGAAGCCGCACACATTATTTTAGGCATTGGCCTGCAGGGCAATTTGCGCAAACTCGGCGCACCGGGTGAAGATTTGCCGATGGTGCAATACCAGCTAAACGACCCTGATGAATTCGATGATGAAACGATTATCGTGGTGGGTGCGGGTGATGCGGCGATTGAAAACGCAATCGCACTTTCGAAGAAAAATCACGTCATCATGGTGAATCGCAATGATGAATTCACACGCTGCAAGGACGGTAACCTCTCAGCGATTCTCGCCGCTGTCAAAGACGGCAAAGTGGAATGTCGCTACGGCACGAAGGTAGAACGTGTTGAGGCTGATGCGGCGTCAGATGCCGTCTATCCCGCAAGATTTGTCGCCAAGACACCGGGTGGCGTTGAGAATATCGCCTGCCACCGCGTGATTGCCCGTCTGGGTGCCACGCCGCCGCGCAAACTGGTGGAAAGTTTTGGTGTGAAGTTTCCTTCTGCTGATCCGGGTGCGGTACCCGCGTTGTCATCGCAATACGAATCGAATGTACCCGGCCTGTACATTGTGGGCGCGCTGGGTGGCTATCCGCTCATCAAGCAGGCGATGAATCAGGGTTATGAAGTCGTCGAATATATTCTGGGCAATGATGTTGAGCCCGCAGACGAGCCGATACTGCGCAGCAAATTCAAGAATGTCAAAATCACCACCGTGTCAGAGGCGGTGGCGCATATCGCGCGCAATGTGCCACTGTTGTCCGGACTGACCGCGTTGCAGTTGCGCGAATTTTTGCTCGACAGCGAAATCCTTCGTCCGCAGGAAGGCGATGTGATCTTTGCGCGTAACGATTATTCCAATTCGTTTTACGCGATTGTCGAAGGCGGCGTCATTGTCGAAACGCCCACGTCAGAAGGCAATATGTTGGCCTTCCAACTCGGTGTGGGTGAGTTTTTTGGCGAGCTGGGTTTGATTTCCGGTCGGCGGCGTACTGCAACGATCAAGGCACAAAAGCGCACGCTGATTATCGAAACACCGCGCCGCTCGATGCTGAAATTATTGGCCTCCGTCGAGTCCGTTCGCCGCACGCTCGATACGGTAATGATGAAACGCGCAATTCGTCAATATCTCTCGCCCACTATTCGTGAGGACGAGGTGAGTTATCTGGTGAACACCGCCGTGATCAAGTCGTATAACGCGGGCGATACTTTATTTAACGAAGGTGATGCCGGAGATGGCTTGTATCTGATTCGCCGTGGCTCGGTCACGGTCTCGCGCCAGATTGCCGGCAAAGAAATTGTGCTGTCATACGTGGCCGCCGGAAACTATGTGGGCGAAATGGCGCTGCTCTCCAACGCCCCGCGCTCAGCCACCATTCGCGCCGCCGTGCCGACTGAAGTCATCATGCTGGAAGCACAGCGTTTTATCGAAGTCATGGCCTCGCACTCCACCGTGCGCGGACGCATCGACAGCAAGCTGCTGGATCGGATGCGCATCAACGAAGCGATGGAAACCTCATCCGAATCCGGCAATCTAATTTCATTTTTGATGCGGCAGGGATTGGGCGAGGCCACCGATGTATTGTTGATTGATGAATCGCTGTGCATTCGTTGTGACAATTGCGAGAAGGCGTGCGCCGACACGCACGATGGCACGTCACGTCTGGATCGTGAAGCCGGGCCAACGTTTGCGGAAATTCATGTGCCAACGTCGTGCCGCCATTGCGAGCATCCACATTGCATGAAGGATTGCCCGCCGGATGCTATCCATCGCTCGCCCAACGGCGAGGTGTTTATTCAAGATACGTGCATCGGCTGCGGCAATTGCGAAAAAAATTGTCCTTATGGCGTCATTCAGCTGGCACCGGTTGACGCCAAAAAAAGCAAACCCTCGCTGATATCGTGGCTGATGTTCGGTCTCGGTGACGAGCCGGGTCGGACAGAAAAAAAATACGACAAAACCGCAGCTAAGAAAGCCGTGAAGTGCGATATGTGCAAAGATCAAAAAGGCGGTGCAGCGTGTGTGCGTGCGTGTCCGACTGGTGCTGCCTTGCGTGTATCACCGGAAAAATTTCTGACCTACACCGAGACGGATGCCTGATTGCGCAGCAACAGATATCGAAGCATCTTCTGTATTCTGATGCACGTTTTCCGCATTTCGTCGCGTGCGCAGTTGCGAAAAAAATTAGCTCGCTTAATATCCGCTTGAGCACAATTGCGAAAAGCGGAAACGATATGAAGAAGCGATTTACAAGCCTGTTGGTCAATGTTGTTTTCGCATTCGTATCCCCGGTGATGTTCGCACTATTTGCGCCTCACGCAGTTGCCGAGACTGCTTCCGTTCCATCGTTGGCAACGCCTGCTGAACGCAGATTGCCCCCAGCCGCTGCCACACGATTAGCAGCCACTGAAAAAATGTCGCTGGATGGCAAGCTGGACGAAGACTTCTGGCAGCGCATAGCGCCGATTAAAGACTTCTATGAATATCGTCCCCGCGATGCAGTGGAAGCCAAATTCAAAAGTGAAGTACGCATTGTGTACGATGAAACCGCGCTTTACTTCGGCCTGACTGCGTTTGATCCCGATCCTGCAAAAATTGATGCGCCATTAGTCCGGCGCGATCAAGTATTTGGCTCGCAGGATTTTTTTGCGTTGCATATTGATCCGATTGGCACACGTAAATTCGCACAAATATTTCGCGTCAGCGCATCGGGC
>JANXWW010000023.1 GCA_025350945.1 Burkholderiales bacterium | reverse complement strand
TGGGAACGCGACAAATGGATTCCCGATGCAACCGTCGCACACATGGGCGAGCTCGGATTACTCGGCATGATGGTACCGGAAGAATATGGCGGCAGCTATTCTGATTATGTGGCTTACGCACTGGCGGAAGAAGAAGTTGCGGCGGGGGACGCGTCAACATCAACACTGATGAGCGTGCACAATTCTGTTGGCTGCGGGCCGATTCTGGCATGGGGAACGGAGGAACAAAAGCGCGCGTATTTGCCTGATTTGGCGGGCGGTAAAAAAATTGGCTGCTTTTGTTTGACCGAACCGCAAGCAGGTTCCGAAGCCAATAATTTAATGACCACTGCCAAGCTCGTGAATGGCGAATGGATATTGAACGGCAACAAACAATTTGTCACCAATGGTAAGCGCGCCAAACTCGCGATGGTATTCGCCGTGACCGATCCCGATCTCGGTAAAAAAGGGATTTCATGTTTTATCGTGCCGACCGATTCGCCGGGCTTTAATGTGCAACGCCCGGAACACAAACTCGGCATTCGCGCTTCTGACACCTGCGCGATTATTTTGGATAACTGCAAAATTGACGAAGCCCAACTGCTCGGCCCGCGCGGTAAAGGTTTGGCGATTGCGCTATCCGGGCTCGAGGGCGGCCGCATCGGCATCGCCGCGCAAGCGCTCGGCATCGCCCGCGCGGCACTTGATGCCGCCGTCGCGTATTCAAAAGACCGCACCCAATTCGGCAAAAAAATTCACGATCATCAATCCATCGCCAATATGCTCGCGGATATGCATACCCGCATCAACGCCGCGCGCATGCTCATCCTCCACGCGGCGAAAATGCGCACCGAAGGCATGCCGTGTTTAAGCGAAGCCTCGCAGGCAAAGCTGTATGCCTCCGAACTCGCCGAATGGGTGTGCTCGAAGGCGATCCAGATTCATGGTGGTTATGGCTACCTCGAAGATTATCCGGTCGAGCGCTACTATCGCGATGCGCGCATCACACAGATTTATGAAGGCACCAGCGAAGTGCAGCGGATGGTGATTGCGCGGGATTTGGTAGCCTGACTCCAACTTAAAATAGTTCAGGCACTAGGAATATGATCGACGCTGAAGAATCTCCAGTGCAATCGGCAGGCGGGCAGAAAACACGTGTAAGAAGAACGCTCGCGCTTCATCAAGCACAAGAGCAGCTCAATCGGTGGATGAGTGATAAAACTGAGCTTGGTATGATTTATGCTCGCCCGAAACACCAGGCCAATGTGTGGGCGCGAGTGACTGTTGATTTACATTATTCTGGCCGACTCGTTTGCATCAATAAGTATATGAACTTCATGCTTGCAATTGTCGATGCAACATTTAGTATCGAATCGCTACATTCTTGGAATTCCAGCATGCCAACATCAGATAGGGCCGTTGTTGAAGGCTTACAAATCTGGTGCGCAGACGGCGACTGGCTTTTTTTGACGGAACAAATTGCACTGTCGCGTGCACTATCACTAAAGCAATCCAACCTACCAAATTGCAGCTAAAAAATGCCCCAACTAAAATCAAAGCTAGATCCACTCTCCCCCGCCTTCACCGCGAACGCCGCGCACATGCGCACGCTGGTGGATGAACTCAACAATCACACCCGCAAAGTCGCTGAAGGCGGCGGCGCAGATGCGAACGCCAAGCACACCGCGCGGGGCAAATTGCTTCCGCGTGATCGGGTGAAAGCGCTGCTCGATCAGGGCTCGCCGTTTCTTGAATTCTCACCGCTCGCCGCCTGGGGTGTGTATGGCAAAACGGGACACGATGCGCCTGCTGCGGGCGTGATTACGGGCATTGGCCGAGTATCTGGGCAGGAAGTGGTGATTGTTGCCAATGACGCAACGGTTAAAGGTGGAACCTACTATCCGCTCACGGTAAAAAAGCATTTGCGCGCGCAGGAAGTGGCGATGCAAAACAATTTGCCTTGCGTGTATTTAGTCGATTCCGGCGGTGCGTTTTTGCCTTTGCAGGATGAAGTTTTTCCGGACAAAGAACACTTTGGTCGCATCTTTTATAACCAGGCGAATTTGTCCGCAAAAGGTATTCCGCAAATCGCGTGCGTGATGGGTTCGTGCACGGCCGGTGGCGCGTATGTGCCGGCGATGTGCGATGAATCAATCATCGTTAAAAATCAGGGCACGATATTTTTGGGCGGCCCGCCATTGGTGAAAGCGGCAACCGGCGAAGTCGTGACCGCTGAAGAATTGGGCGGCGGCGATGTGCATTCACGCACCTCGGGCGTGACCGATCACCTCGCCGAAAACGATCAACACGCGCTTGGCATTGCGCGCGAAATCGTCGCGCATTTAAATCGTAAAAAATCGCCTGATGTCGCGATGCAAACCGCCGTTGAGCCAAAATACGCGGCGGAAGAACTTTACGGCGTGATCCCCAAAGACACCAAGCAACCATTCGATATTCGTGAAGTAATCGCGCGCATAGTTGACAACTCGGACTTCCATGAATTCAAGGCGCTGTACGGCACCACACTTGTCTGCGGCTTTGCGCATATCTGGGGGCATCCGGTGGGCATCGTGGCGAATAACGGCATTCTGTTTTCCGAATCGGCGTTGAAAGGCGCGCACTTTATTGAGCTCTGCAATCAGCGCGGCACACCGCTGATATTTTTGCAGAACATCACCGGCTTTATGGTTGGCAAAAAATATGAAACCGGCGGCATTGCCAAGGACGGTGCGAAGATGGTGACCGCGGTTTCGTGCGCGAAAGTGCCGAAATTCACTGTGTTGATTGGTGGCTCTTTCGGTGCGGGAAATTACGGCATGTGCGGGCGAGCGTTCAACCCACGCTTTTTA
>JANXWW010000395.1 GCA_025350945.1 Burkholderiales bacterium | reverse complement strand
GAGCGCATGCAAATCAAAGTCAGCGGCATGGTCAGCAATCGCCACGTCGTCACCTGCAACGAACGCATCGTGCCCATGACCGCCACCGGCGTGGCCGGCGAATTCGTCGCCGGTGTGCGCTATCGCGCGTGGGCACCACCCTCCGCGCTACATCCCACCATCGGCGTGCAGGCACCGCTGGTATTCGATGTCGTCGATACCTGGGCCCAACGCTCAGTCGGTGGCTGCACCTACCATGTCACCCACCCCGGTGGCCGCAGTTACGACACCTTCCCCGTCAACGCCTTCGAAGCCGAAGCGAGACGCGTCGCAAGATTTCAGAAAATCGGTCACACACCCGGGCCAATGGGTGTCAAATCAGAAGGCCGCAATCCCGCATTTCCGTTTACGCTCGATCTTCGCAGACAGCCGGATTTTGTTGGCGGGTATTTGCAGAATGGGCGGCCGATGGGGGAGCAGTGATTTTCTGAATTCGCACTCAAACAACATTCGGCGTAAACGTCAATGCTACCGGCCATTGATATTCGCCCGTTTGCACATGAGGTTTCAGATACAGGCGATAGCTCACGCCGACGATTTCATCGATTACGATTGGTGATTCAACATGCACGTTGGTCGAGCGGGCGTTGGCGTGAAAGGTTTTATGCGGCAGCTTAACTTCAATTTTTTCCAGTAGCTCGGCATTGAAATTTGCCGAGAGCATGTAGCCGCGGCGGCTGTTGGAGGTGAGTTGTAGTGACGAGGCAGCATCGAGATCAATATAGCCGCGATCAATGTGCGCTTGTTCGATGGTGATGCTCGCCATCTGGCTGAGCGCCTTCACGCGCACGATGGCGGGAATGACGATGCGGAAATTTAGATGCACTGCCGCACTGGAGCTACTGCGCGCAGCATTGGTTTCGGCATGCGCTGTATTGGTTATCAAACTTGCCGATAATGCAAGCCCAGCGATGAAGCATGCGAGTTGTGTCGTGAATTTATTGCGGCGATAATTTGCCGACAGATTGTTCGAAAGATAAGTGCAGCGCTGCGCCAGAGTTGTCATTTTTATGTCCCGATTTTTGTTATCAGGACTTCAGTTTCACAGAGCGCGCGCGATAGCGAAGCTGTTAGCACTGACAGGGCACCGTAAACGAAATGCGCGGGGCAGATAAACGGTATAAATTCGCAGATTATCGAGTGAAATCTGTTGAGATTTGTGCGATTTCGCACAGTTTGCTGCGAATTATTTTGCGAAGTTAAATGATGATTTTAATTATTTGCAGATCGATGCTATTGGAAATAAAGTGCCCATTAAAAAATTACAAACCCTATATTAGGCGGGCATCTCACGGCACTTTTGCTCCGTAACGCCCGCCGAATAAGGCGCTTACATTTTCACCGACCCGCTAATTTGCAAATCCGCAGAGAGCGCTTCGCGCGATGTTTCTTGCCGCTCTTTGTCCATATATGTTTTTGCGCGCGCCACTTGCTCGGTCATGAGTTGGTTATTTTTACCCATGGTCTCGATGGCTTTGCTGCGGAAATTATCCATCGCATCCATCGCGCGGAAAGTTTGATCAAACATTTCTTTCACCTTCTCGATGCCGAGCAGCGGATTCGATGAAAACTCCGCCGTGCGTTCCACATGTGTGTTGAGTGCTTTTCCGGATTCGGCGATAAGATTTTCAATCGTGCCTGATACGCCTTTGAGCATATCCATCACCTGAATTTGATTGCCGGTCGCGCGCGCGACTGTTTGTGCGACGGCAAGGGCGGACATACCGGTGGTCGCCACGCGGGTGCAGCCGTTTTGCATTTCACGCGCCGTGCGCTTGAGTACATCAAGTGCTAAATAACCGTTCACGCACACCGCTTGCTGCGTCAACATGTCCGATAGATTTTGCCGCGCGTAAAACAAAACTTCCTGCTCCATCGCCTTTGCGCGCTCAGGCTGGCTCACTTTTAGCGACACCACTTTATCGGCGATTTTGCTATCAAGCTGTTGAGAAAATTCAATCGCCGCTTTCAGA
>JANXWW010000378.1 GCA_025350945.1 Burkholderiales bacterium | reverse complement strand
GAAAAACTCGATTACGTCTCAACGCAGACAAAAGGCAACGACAAGGCTTAATTGCTTTTTACTTGCTGAAAAAAAGCCGCAACAGGATTCTGCTGCGGCTTTTTTGTTTAGGATTTTGCGAGTAGAGAGTAGGTCACGTTGCGCAGCTACGTGACATCGGTGCTAAATTTACCGTCTGGTATGTATTGACCTGTCAAATTTAGCTAAATGGGTTGTTTTTTCTTTCTTGGTTATAAAGCAACGTACTGACTGCAGAGCAGGCGGCGTGACGACGATTGATCAGTCTGATATGCGCGGGTTGGCTACCGCATGACAAAGAAACGTCGTGGAGCTGCCTTTCTCTAGCGGCGAGGATTATCCCGTTACCGGTGTACCTCATAGTGTTTTCAAGGATTCTCCTTCGTTGCCTGCGCTGCATTCAGTACACTGCGTTTCATGTTTAAAGCGCCTTCTTACTGACGGGATTTAACTTAGCCTTTGCCTGCCGCCACCCGTGCTGCCACCCGTGCCGCTGTAGGTGCCGCTGGCAGTGGCGGCATCGCCTGTCCAATCGCCCAGATAAACCCCGCCAACTCACGCGCCACCGCCGTACACGCCTCAACCTTGAGCTTGCCACCGGTGAGCAAATGCTGATAGCGACCGCATAATCGCTTCTGCGCATCCTAGGCGATCACCTGCACCGCCTCATCACAACGCTCGGCACGCGCCTGCAAGATGCGGGTCTTGCGCGCCGGGAACCGATACGTTTATGCCGCCTCAACCAACACCAGGCGGACATGGCTGTTACCGGTCTTGGTAGTCGTCGCCCGGCGTTGCCGCTCCCCGCTGGAGTGCTCGCTGGGCACCTGGCCCAAATAGGCCATCAACTGAGGCGCGGTGGCGAAGAGCTTCATGTCGCCGATCTCGGCCACCACCACTGTGGCTGAGCGTAACGCGATGCCGCGCAACGCCATCAGCGCTTGAATCACCGGCCACTGCGCTGACTGGGCGGCGGCTTGTTCAATCAGCTTGTCGAACGCCGCGACCTGCTATGTAAACGCACTCGCAGCTTCCTCTGACGAAAGCAGCGTGTTACCCGTTTGCTTGCAGAACGCAGCGAAATCTTTGACAGAGCCCGGGTCCGTGGCAACGACGCGAAGCACGTCGCCGGACGCCATATCGGCGAGTACTTTTTTCGCGCGAAAAATCGGCAACGAGCAGTTAAGTCCCTTGACGTCAAGTTCGCGATTTACTTGCACGGTGCTCATTGGTTGCTCCTTGGTGTGTCGTAATGTAGTTTGTGTGTCACGTTGCGACTAATTGCCACCATTTTAGCTTTTTCAACCCCGAAATGACGGCATACGCTGTCGCGTCGGCGAGGAGCCTCAGTTCCAACTTCATCCGGCAAGCGGACATCCCACTTTCAATCCGTTGAGACGCGTGGGCCGTCGCGATGAGCGAACGCTTCAATTGCTCGATATGACACGTGGACGGCCATGGGCTGAAATCGTCACGAATAGGTGGCGACGATAGGCCGTATCAATTCCAAAATCTACTGGGCGTACATCCGGCAAAGTGTCTCGCTAACGTGAGCGAATCACATTCATTACAAGGCACGGTGCTCAAACAGTGCGCGCACACGATCATGTGGCATTGCGTGTGCCGTTAATCCAGTTGTACTTGTTACGGTGGTAGCGGCCACCAGAGAATTTACGATGGCTTCCTCAATGGCATAGGCACTTGCGTAGAAGGCTTCGTTTAGCTGTTCACTTGGAATGGCCGAAAACTGCTGAAGCTCACCGACGCGGGAGCCAATGCGATTTGCGGTAGAAAAAGCAATGAATACATCACCCGATGTGGAAGTGCCAACGCCACCGGTTCTCGCCAAGCCGATCGTAGCTCGCTTGGCTAATCGTGTGAGCTGATGAGGCAAGAGCGGCGCGTCGGTGGCAATCACACCGACAATCGATGCTTCCCGCGTGGCGGTTTCTGCACCCGATAATTCCGGTAAAAGGTCTTTGATGTATTGGCCGACTGGCACGCCAGCAATCTGCAGGGAATGGCGTTCGCCATGATTCGTTTGTACTAGCGCGCCGAGGGTGTATGTGTTCTCGCCGAACTGAAATTGACGCGAGGCGGTTCCAATTCCACCTTTGAATTGGTAGCACACCATGCCAGTTCCGCCACCGACTGTGCCCTCCGCAACCGGCCCGGAAGCGGCGCTGTCTAGCGCTGCGAAGACATGTTCTTGCCGTATCGGAAACGCCCACGGATCGGTTAGATTACCGTCGTAGGTTTCTGCAACCACCGGCAAAACATGAGCGAACGCGATTTCTGGATCGGCAAAACGTGGTTTCATCCACGCAAGTGCAGCATCACGCACCGTGCCGACCGCTAAAGTGCCGGTAAGCAAAATTGGGCCAAAGAATGCACCGAACTCCTGAATGGATAGCGCCCCGGTTACTTCACTCGTTCCATTGAACGAAAAAAAACCGGCAGCTGCGCCGTATCCCTCAAACGACTCAAATGGAAAGATCGCACTGACGCCAGTTCTAACGCTACCGTCATTGGTGTCTGTCAGGATAGTGCAGTGTCCAACACGCACGCCCGGCACATCTGTAATCGCATTGTAGGGCCCCGTATTACCAGGAAAAGGAATGCCCAGGTCGCGCGCTCTTGTCGGTGGGATGTGCGGCATGTCTTCACCAATTTCGGTAGCGGGAAACAGCAAAAAATCCGAAAACACCCAGTATGCAACTAATGGTTAGGGTCGCAGGAAATCCAATGAAATCGGCCATCAAGGTGCCAATCGAGCCTCCACCGAGACTGGCGAACACCACGATAGATGACTGAATAGAATAAAACGTGGCGGAATGCGTTGGTACGCTGGCACTTTTGTCGAGCATGGGCGTCTTGAGCGCGATGGTAAGAATCGTACCCGTGACAATCGATGCGACAACGACTAAATATTCGGCCCATTCGTTGTACCAGCCGAGAGGTAGCGGCACCAATGCGAGCCCTGAAATAAACACTAGGACAAGTGAGCTGGACATTGCTTTTTTCCGTGATATTCGCGCGAACACGTAGCCAGCAAGCGCTGAGGCCGCAAGTGCAATTAATGGTGCGATGATGTTAGAGACAAGCCCTACTTTAGCCAGTGGCCAGTTCAGGTCAATCAGCAAGATGGGCAGTAAGCTCGCCCCAATTATGCCGGCTATGGATGCGAGCAGTAAGATGAGCGCCCATGATTTATAGCCAGGCTCACGGAAAAACTGAGCGAGCATGCTCATTGGACCGACCGTGGGCGGGGGCGGCGCAGGAGGCGACTCTTGCAGGGTTAAAACAAAAGGCAACGGGAGAAAAGTACCAATCGCTAGAACCAGCACTGCACCTGCCCAACCAATAGTCTCGTAGTACAGCAAAATTACGCCACCGCCGACCACCACGCCTGCCAAACAGCCTGCGGACATCCAGCCACTTGCGCTCGCGCGTTGCTCCTCGCTCAACAGCTTTACGGCCAACGCATCCGTTGCTATGTCGCGAAAGCTAGCCGCAATACTGCCAATGATCAGAAGCAATAATAGTAAATAGAAGTCGAGCTTGGGATCAACAAGCAGTAAAAAGGAAAGTGAAACCAAACAGACAAACTGTGCACCGATAAACCAGGCCTTGTAGTGATATCTGCCAAATGTCACTTTGTCTACAAACGGTGACCATAGAAATTTGAGAAGTAAAAGTAAACCCGTGGCATACATTAGGCTGAGTTGTCCCAGCGTAGCGCCCGCTTCTCTAAGAATAGAAATGAGCGCTATGTCTGTGAAACCGTAGACAATCCAACGCGACGCAATCATGAGGGACAGCAGCCCAACCACCCCTCGTTTTGTGCGCAGTGGGGCAACTGCAGAAGGTGTTGTGAGGAGCATATGCCTATGTGCTTTGTCGTTTGGTAAAGTTTGGTACACGTTTTTCATGATATGCAGCGATGCCTTCCCGTAAATCATCGCCCGCGAGAGCTTCGAGCATTCCTTCGGTTTCGTATTTCAAGGAATTTTCTAAGCTGTCCTGCACATCGCTAATAAATGCCCCTTTTACGCGCGCAATACTCAGAGGCGAACGTTCAGAGAGTTGATTTGCGAATGCCTGCACTGAGCTTGGGAAGCCACTCGTTTCGTATATCGCGGTGACCAGGCCCATTTGCAGTGCGTCTGCCGCAAGTACCGGTTGCCCAGAAAACAGAATGTGTTGAGTGCGTGAAACACCTATTAATCTGGGCAATAAATAGTAGGTGCCGTTCGTGTGACATAGCCCGCGCGTCGTTTCGGGAAAAGTAATGCTGGCATCACTTGCCATAACGCGCATATTGCAAGCCAACGGTATCTCGGCACCAAATCCAACTGCGATTTGGTTAATCGCGGCGATCGTGATTTTCTTGTGCGAAATGATTACGCGAGTCAAATCCTGGACGTGCTTCAAATACTCGACACCTTCCGGGCTCTGCGTGGGCGTGTCGGTGCGATGAAGCGCGTTTGCGAGTTCGCTCAAATCAGCCCCAGCGCAAAATGCGCGACCCGAGCCGGTCAGTACAACTACGCTCACCTCATTTTCACGCTCAGCCATCACAAATGCGTCGATCAACTCGATAAAGGTTGCTCGTCGAAGTGCGTTAAGCCGTTCGGGCCGGTTGAGACGGATGGTCATCACTGCACCGAGCCGATTTACCTCAAGATCTTGATAAGGCATAGTTCCTCTACTGAGTTTGGCTGCGCGTTACGCTAGCAACATCGTGGCGAAAAAGTACATCATAAGGAGCTTCCTTGAGACGATGCTTGGCAACACGCTCAGAAGGTGTCATCGGGAAATGGTCGACGAGAGTCCAGTAACGCGGAACCTTGAAACGTGCGAGGCGGCTCTGCACGAAGGTGTTTAACTCAATCAACCATGAACTCACGTCGTCAGGGGGGGCTTTCGGAAGAATGAAAGCCCACACTTCTTCACCGAGCGTTGGGTCACTCGCTGGCATAACAGCCGCTTGCAGAACTTCTGGATGCCCACACAATACTGCTTCAACCTCCGACGCCGCTATGTTCTCGCCGGCCCTTCGAATCATGTCTTTCATTCGTCCGACGAGGCGTATTGAACCGTCGGTCGCTCGAACTGCAATATCACCTGTGTGTAACCAGCCATTGCGCATCGCCTGTTCAGTCTCGGACTGTTTTTTCCAGTATCCCAGCATCATGGGTGAGCCGCGCATCACAAGCTCACCAGGTTGCCCTTCAGCAACGTCTTGATCTTCCGAATCGACGATACGTGCCAGTTTTCCGGCGATAGGTCGCCCGACGGAGCCGCTGCCCACGCTACTGGTGTCAGACAGTCGCATCGCTATATCGACACCGGTCTCCGTCATTCCAAACACTTCGCGCCAAGGCACTCCCCAGCGGGCCTCGAATTGGGCATGCAGATCAGGATATATGCCCGAGCAATAGACCGCGCGAAGTCGATGCCCGCGTTCTGTATCGGCGTTCTCCGGTTGCTTGAAAAGAATGATCGGCATGGTACCGATGCA
Organism: Burkholderiales bacterium; assembly: GCA_025350945.1. Lineage (GTDB taxonomy): Bacteria > Pseudomonadota > Gammaproteobacteria > Burkholderiales > Usitatibacteraceae > UKL13-2. The sequence goes on along the minus strand of JANXWW010000378.1, from coordinate 14,832 downwards.
ATAAAACAAAGTGACGCCTTCATCACAAATCGTGCGCCAGAATGTTGATGCTGAAAAGCGCGGTGCAATGACGAGCGGTATCGCCTGCGCGAGACACAGCACCGTCATCCACTGTGGATCCATGTAATAAAAGGGCTGGCAGGTGTACGCTACGTCACTGCCGCGGCTCTCAACGAGTGCAGACGCTCGGTCGGCGAGTTCCAGCCAGTAACCGTGCGTTAGCATGCAGCCCTTGGGGAAACCGGTAGTACCTGACGTGTACTGAAGATTTAACAACGAGTCACGCCCGACTTGTTGAGCCGCTTCGACCAATGGCGTAGCGGCGGCGAGCGTTACGTCGTTGATCGCGGCGACGCCCGGCGTGGCGACGTCAGTCCAGACGATGTTGCAAAGACTATCGACTGCGTCCGCTAGTTTTTCGCGCAGCGCAACAACACCTGCTGAGTCGGTAACCACATGTCTGACATCCGCATCGTCGATAACGTAGCCAAGGTCGTGCGCGCCATAGCCGGGGTTTAGCGGAACGATGACCGCGCCGAGCTTGGCTAACGCGAACCAGGTGATTGGAAATTCGATACCGTTTGGCAACATGACCGCGACACGACTACCATAATTTACGCCTAGTGCCTTCAGTAGCGCCGCCGTGCGGGCAGCGCGCTTTGCCACCTCACCCACCGGGGTTGAGACGCCGTTGAAGCGAAAGAGGATTTTTGAAGGGTTGTTAGCGGCTTGCGAATCCAACAGTTGACCAAGGTTGGTGGAATTCATTTACGCACCAGCATACTTTCAACATAGCGCTGTACGATAGCCGTTTGGCGTTCTGCCGTATAACGCAACGGGTCGATGAACCAACCGATGCCAATCCCATCAATCATTTCGACGATGGTATCGGCCTCTTGCACAATGTTTACTCGTTTATCCAGCAAGCCTTGCGATTGAAGCGCTTTAAGAGTTGCCGTGGCGCGCTCGCGCTGTCGCGCATATCGGACTCTTTGCTTTTCGAGCAGATGGGGTTTGCCGACGCTCGCACCCGTAACCGCAAGCCAGACTTTCCATCCGCGTTGGCTCTTTGCGTCAATCGGCAACCCGCCAAGCAAAGCCGCTTCAAGGTAGGGGATGCCGGTTTTATCCAGTACCAATTGTTCCACTCGGGAATCGAGCCGATTCATCAGCTCGTCGATTGCAAAACTGAGTAAATCGTCGCGATCTCGAAAATAGTGCATCAGCACACCCGTGGTCATACCCAATTCGTGCGCAATGCCGCGAAGTGTTGTCGACTCGAGACCGTCCCGAGCAATAACTGTCCAGGCAGCTTCGCATACCTCCATGCGCCTTTCGTCATGATTTGCTACTCGTGGCATTTATCCTCCATACCCATGTGAATGGACATTGTCGCTGAACATCAAACTAAAAAATAGCGATGAGCTAGTTTCATTGATTAATAATATAATAACTGTTATGCTACGAAAAAGCAAGTCTTGTTGGTTTACGTCGAAACAGTTTTGAGGAGAGCTAAAAATGAAACGCCATTACCTTACGATTGCAGTACTTTCCGCGCTAACACCAAACGCTTATTCCCAAGCGAACCAGGAGCCAACTCAACCAACCGCCGCCGTGGAACGTATTGAGGTCACTGGGTCTCGCATTCGGCGTGTCGACACCGAAACAGGCGCGCCCATCACGATCTTGCGTCGCGATGAGATCATCAAGTCAGGCGCTCTAAATGCGGCTGAGCTGATGACCAAGCTGACGGCCAACACGAACAGCTCCTACGCTGAGGCGCAAAGCGCCGACGGCGTGTTTCCAGGTTTCGCGTCGGTATCGCTGCGCGGCATCGGCGAAGGCACCACGCTCGTGCTGCTCAACGGACGGCGATTGGCAACGTTTGCCTTCAGCGGCGTTGGTACCGACCTTGGCACGATTCCCTTGGGCGCAATCGATCGAGTCGAGGTGCTCAAGGACGGTGCCTCGGCCATCTACGGCGCCGACGCGGTGGGCGGCGTCATCAACTTCATCCTGCGCAACGACTATCGAGGTGCCGAAGTTGGGTACACGCAGAGTGCACCTCAGCGTCGTGGCGGCGGCCAGAAAAGGTTCACAGCCACGGGCGGCATGGGCGACCTCGGCAGCAACGGATACAACGTACTGATGTCGCTCGACATCGCACACAACGATGCGCTTAGCGCGCGCCAACGCGACTTTTCTCGTACTGGTTACCGCCCCGAAATCGGTCTAGACGCCACCAGCGCGCTTGGCACCTTCCCGGCCAACATCATAAATCCCACCACTGGCGAGATATTCAGCCTCGATCCGACAGGGGCATGCGGGCCCAACACTGTTCGTGTGGGTAGTGCGTGCAGCTACGACACGGCGCCATTTCTTGATTTGTTGTCCAAGAATGACAAGGTGAATTTCTTTGGCCGCGGCGTCGCGCAGTTGGGGCGCAACCATCGCGCCTTCGCCGAGGTCTCTGCGTCACGCAACACGCTGGTCTCGGTAGGTCCCCCAACCTTTGTGACTGGGGGTTACCTGGCGGCCACAGGCTTGCCCCCCCTTCTGCCCGAGAGCTCGCCGTATTTCCCAGCGGCGTTTGCAGGTGCCGGGGCTATCCCACTGGCTTTTCGGGCCGAGCCCGCTGGGCTGTACTTGAACACCGACACCACCAACGCCACTCGCGCCGTGGCTGGCGTCGACGGTACAGTTTTGGACTGGGACTACTCGGCGGCGCTGAACCGCAGCGAAAGCCGCGGTAACGTTCGATTCGACAATGGCTTGCTGTCGTTTGCAAGATTCAACGCGGCGCTCCAAAGCGGCTTGATTAATCCCTTTGGCCCTTCGGGTCCGGCGGGCGACGCAGCTTACCGCGATGCACGTATCGTTGGCGAAGTACGTCGCGCCAAATCAACATCGACGGGCATCGACGTCAAGGTATCGCGCGACCTCCTCAAGCTCGACGGCGGCATGCTCGCGCTGGCTGTTGGCGCTGAAGCGCGGCGCGAGACATTCGCGGACCGATTTACCGATATTGTCGCGAACAAAGATGCAATCGGCTATACATCTCCGGGCGACACCGAGGGCCAGCGCGACGTCAAGGCCGTGTTTGCCGAACTGGCCATACCGGTCGTGAAGTCGGTCGAGTTGCAATTGGCAGTGCGGCACGACCGCTACTCCTTCGCCGGCAACTCTACCAATCCCAAAGTGTCGCTGCGCTGGGCTCCCAGCAAAGAATGGCTCATGCGCGCCTCTGCCAATACGGGTTTTCGCGCACCGTCGCTGCGCGAGACGCTTTCCGCACCGAGAAGCGATGTGACCTTTCAGCAGTTCAGCGACCCACTGCGCTGTCCCACCACCCGCTTACCGACTGACTGCAACGCCACTTTTCCCTACTTGCTGGGTGGCAACCGTGACTTGAAGCCAGAGCGCTCGAAGCAATTCTCAATGGGCTTCGCAGCAGAACCCGTTGCCGGGTGGTTCAGCAGTCTCGACTTCTGGTCCATTCAGAAGGAGGACGACATTCAAATCGTGTTCGACCAGACTCTGTTCTCCAACTTCAACGAGTTCAGCGGCTCGGTCATTCGCGGCCCGGTCGACCCCGCGTTTCCGACATTGCCTGGGCCGATCACGCTATTGCAACTGGGCTACAAAAACTTCGGCACCGTGAAAACGCAAGGCTTCGACGTCGAGACGCGATATCGCACCAGTCTTCCAGGGCTTGGTCAACTCACCCTGGGCCTGCGCGGCACCTACGTGACCAGATTTGATCGCACGCAGGGCCAAACGACCAAGAGCTCGCTTGGGCGCGCCGACAATGGGCCACCCGTGCAACGTTGGCGTCACTCGTTGTCGCTTGACTGGGCCTACAACGCGTGGGGCGTGATCCTGAACAACAACTACATCGCCGGCTACCAGGACGAACAGCTCCTCTCGTCCGGCGCAACGCGACGCGTATCAACCTACACCACTAGCGATCTCACCGCGACCTACGAGCCCATTCGCGCATTCAAGATTTCGTTAAGCATCAAGAATCTGCTGGATAAGCAACCGCCCGCATCCAATCAGTTCTCGCTGCTGCAAAGTGGCTATGACCCACGCTACAGCGACCCGCGCGGGCGTACGTTTGTGCTCGGGTTGAACTATGCTTTCGAGTAATCCCAGTTCAATCGCGGTTGAAATACGGCTGCCGTACCTGCTGTTTACCGGCGGCGAAACGAGCGACAGCAACGCCAAAACCGCGTTCGGGCTGCGCGACTGGCGGCCTGAGGCTTGCGTGGGCCAATGGCGGCTTCCTGGTGGCACGGTGGACCTCGGTTTGCCGACGCTGACGCCCGCGCAAGCACAGTCGTTGGGCGTGCAGTCGCTGTTGATTGGTGTGGCGCCAGTCGGTGGTGCGATTGACCCTTCGTGGGTGAAGGCACTTATCCAAGCGCTCGACGCGGGGCTCGATATCGTCAGCGGAATGCACACCCGGCTCCGGTCGATCCCCGAACTGGTGGCAGCGGCGCAACGCTCGGGCCGCCGCATGATTGATGTTCGTCATGCGAGCCAGACGCCTCCTATCGGCAACGGTATCAAGCGCAGCGGCAAGCGGCTGCTAACAGTAGGTACCGATTGCGCGTTAGGCAAAAAGTACACGGCGCTCGCGCTCACTCGTGCGATGCAACGTGCTGGCATCAAGGCAACTTTTCGCGCCACCGGGCAAACCGGCATCATGATCAGCGGCGCTGGCATTGCCGTCGACGCTGTGGTATCCGACTTCGTGGCGGGTGCGGCCGAGGCGCTGTCGCCTGCCAATACGCCCGACCATTGGGATGTGATTGAAGGGCAAGGCTCACTCTTTCATCCTTCGTATGCCGGCGTATCGCTCGGTCTGTTGCACGGCTCTCAACCTGACGTGATCGTCTTGTGCCATCACCCGCGCCGGCAGGCAATTGATGGCCACCCGGCCTTCGCGATGCCATCGCTGCGGGAAGCGATTGATGTTCACTTGCTGCTCGGGCGCCGTACCAACGCAGCAATTCGCTGCGTTGGCATCGCATTAAATACGAAAGGCTACGCCGCACATGAACGAGAAGCCTTGTTCGCTCGTATGCAAGACGAACTTGCGCTACCTGCCTTCGATCCAATGGAGTCGGACTTGTCGCCTGTACTGCGGCGACTCACGGACGCCATTGGGTGAATCTTTCTTGTTACTCCTGGAGTCAGCCAATGATCCAAATCGCCACAAAAGTTGTTTCGTTTCAGTTTCACGTGCCGTTTACCATCTCGCGCGGCGTGATGACTGAGGAACACTGCGTACAACTGACCTTGACCGACGCACAAGGACATATCGGCCATGCCGAAGCAATCGGGCTCGATTACGAAGGCGAAACGCCGGAATCGATCATCGCGCAAATCAGCCAGGTAGCAGGTGCGGTGCAGGAAGGCTTGTCGCGAGATGAATTGCAGAGGCTGCTCCCCGCCTGTGGCGCACGCAACGCGATTGATTGCGCGTTGTGGGACCTGGAGGCCAAGCGTAGCGGCGTGCCAGCATGGCAGGCTGCCGGCTTGAAGCGGTTGAAGCCCGTCGAGACGGCCTATACCTTCGGCATCATGGACGACGCCGACCTGCGCCGCATGGCCTCACAGCGCGCCGATTTGACGCTGGTCAAAGTCAAAACCAATTTAGACCGCGCGCTTGAGCCCGTGCGGATCGTGCACGCCGCGATTCCGAACGCGCGCATCATCGTCGATCCCAACCAGGCTTGGACCGCCGAGCTGCTGCGAACGCAATCCGATCAACTGGCAGCATTGAACGTAGTGCTGCTCGAACAACCTCTGGCCGTAGGGGCGGACGACGCGCTGCGTGAGCTGCGTTTACCCATACCGGTGGCTGCAGACGAATCGTTCACAGACACTTCGTCGATCCCCGCACTGCGAGCCAAATATCAAGTGCTGAACATCAAGCTCGACAAGACGGGCGGTCTTACCGAGGCACTGAGAGCCTCCCAAGCGGGGCTGGACGCCGGCATGCGCCTGATGGTGGGCTGTATGGGCGGTAGCTCGCTGGGCATGGCACCGGGCGTGCTGGTAGCGCAGCACTGCGACTTTGTTGACTTAGACGGTCCCTTGCTGATTTCGACCGATGTCAAGCATCCGCTTGAATACCGCGCTAGTTTCTTATCGCCGCCCAATGCGGCACTTTGGGGATGAACTTAATTTGGGCACTTCTAGCATGAACACATCGAAAACGGCAACAGTGAACCCCATGCTCAACGAATGGGCAGAGCGCGCCGCACCGCTATTGGACGAATACCTTCGCGTCAGGCGGACGCCATCGGCCGTGATGATCTTTGTCGATGCGCAGGGCAACCGCGTCCAGATAAGCCGCGGTGTGGAAGACGAAGCGTCACGCCGACCGGTAGGGCCGACGACGCTGTACCAGGTTGGTTCGATCACAAAAACCTTCGTCGCGCTCGCGCTGCTGCGTTGCGTGCGAGAGGGGCGGTGCAAACTCGACGACCCAATCGACCGTCACCTGCCGTGGGCTACCGTTGACGGAACGACAGCACCGACGATCGAGCAACTGTTATCGCACACCTCGGGGTTGCGAACGGGTACGTTCGTAACGCATGAATCAAACCTCGAGGCCGTTTGGGCGCTACGAGCGCGTGCCGCACGCCCGCCGAACGGCGTCAGCTTTTACTACTCCAACACTGCCTTCGATCTTTTGGGCGCAACGCTCGAAACGTTGCACGGTGCCTCGCTCGCCGAGGTGTTGGCCCGCGAAGTTTTTCAGCCCTTGGGCATGCACCAAACACTCGGTGCGATCACAAATTCGGCACGCGCCCTTTGTGTGCGCGGACACCGGGGCGCGATGGATGACTCACCAAGGTTGAGTAGCGACGCATTGCACGAAGCGCCTTGGGAAGTAATCACAGGCGGTTCGGGTTGCGTGATCTCGAACGCGCACGACATGGCGACCTTCGTCACCTCCCTGTTGAATCGCCTACCGACGTTGATTGACTCGTCATCGTTTGACAATCTGTGTCGACCACGAGTGGTGACGGAGCGCGACGACGTGGACTACGCACTCGGTATATTTTCGATACGGGGAACTACCGATACGTCACCTGTTCTTGGGCACACAGGCGGGATGATGGGCTATTGTTGCTCCTACAAGGCTGACATGGAGCACGGGTACGGCTATATGCTGTTGACGAACCTTGGCGTTGACCACCAATCGAGCGCCGGTTCGCGGCTTGACAACTTACTGCTGGCGTGCAGGCCGCACGCCAGCGAGACACTACAACTACCCCCCATCGCATTGCAGCTGCCCGACGAAGCGCGTGGGCGTTACAGCGACGGCGTGTTGTCCTGGTGCATTGGCGGAGACGCCGATAAACCCACGCTAGAAGTAGCGGGTAACGTCGTTGCATTAGAAGCCTGTGACGTCGATCGTTACCTTGTTCACCATGCTTCGCTGCGAACTTATGAACTGAATCTACATCGCGATGAGTCGGGAAGTATTGCCGGTCTCGATCATGGTGCTACCTACCTCGCCAAAGAGGGGCATGCCGCGCCAGGCAGCGCCAGCACTTTTGCAAGCCCGTGTCCGCAAACCGACAACCATCGTGCTTATGTCGGTACCTATCGCAGCCGCGTCGTGTGGACGCCTGTTTTGCGATTGCTGTCGGTACGCGGCAAGCTGCAAATGCGTTTGGCTGATCTCATAATCAACCTGGTCGAACGCGAGCCCGGTTGCTTTGATGTCGACGGTACACCTGAGGCGCTGGAGTTCTCTGAGCTGGGTTGGTCGGGGCCTGCTGGGAGCCAGTATCAAATGGTTACCGGTTCTGGCTGTCCGTTCTATCGCGTCAATCCGCACAGCGTTAGCGCTGGGGAAGATGCTCTAGCTAAAACAAACTCGTTTGCTTAACTTTTTGCAAATAGGAGCACTAATATGACCGACGATGCCGCACCCCAGGGCCTGTTCAAACGCTGGACGCTTCGGCTCTTCTTTTTCTTTGCGGTTCTCTACGGCACATTCGCCATTCCGATATTTGTACTCGCCACCGATAGTGCAACGCGATTGGTGGAAAAGACCGGCATTGAGCCTCGAACATCCTACATCGTTGCGGCACAGATATTGAATGCTGAGCCTGGCACCGCACTTTTTGTCTTTGCGATGATTTTTTATCCGTTGACGCCGACGTTAGCAGCACTGACGATCTGCATCATTGTGGGTGGCTGGCCAGCGGTGCGAGAGCTGTTATCACGTTTGCGGCCCTGGCAAGCAGATATTAGTGCGCGCGTCGGGCTCTATTGGTGGGCGGTGGCAATCGTCACTATGGTTGCCTTATCGTTGAGTTATGCCTTCATTCAGTCACGCCTAGTAGCCCCCGGCGCTTTTAGCTGGAACCCCGGTGCCTTTGGCTTGATGCCGCCGATTGCATGGTTTATCGCCGCGATGTTTACCGATGGTGGCGGATGCGGCGAGGAACTGGGCTGGCGCGGCTTCGCGCTACCGGTTTTGCAGAGCCGTTACACACCGCTTATTTCTGCGCTGATCTTGGGAGTTATGTGGTCCGCCTGGCATTGGAATACCCGCATTCTCAATTATTGGGGCGATCCACTTGGCCTGTTTTATTACCTGATTAACTTTACGACTTACTGCGTAGCTGGCACAATTATCATGATCTTCTTTTTTAACAAGGTTGGCGGATCGGCTTTGATCGGAGTGATGATTCACGGGTTGATGAACGACTCTGTTCAACTCAAAGGCGTGGTCAGCAACGCCGCTGATCTGGAACTCCAGTTTTGGAGTAACTTTGCGTTGAACGTCCCTTACCTCATCGTCGCCATCGCTCTTGTTTGGCTTACCAAAGGGCAGCTCGGCTTTAACGCCGATAGTCCGGGACGGAGGATATGGACTTGGCCAAGCACTCGGCAAGCGTTTTCAAGATAGACAATATGTTCAATGCAGACAAAATCCCTACTCTGCGGAGAGGGCTGTCTGCTTATGTTGCACATTTTGTAGTAACAGCCCATGGGCAACGGTACTGCGGATCGTGTCATAACGAGGCGAACTGCAGGTGCTTATTGCTAATTTGGCACTTGGGTTTTCGATGCGCGATGCAGTCATCGAGGTGCCGGTCGTCGGCTGGTTGGCGCACCTCCTGACAGTAATTGCCGGATAACGTCCAAACTTCTACAAGTTAAAGTTCCTTTAACAATGCGCCTTGCATAGCGGGCACACAAATACTAAAAAAAGTGGCACGGGAAACGCAGACTCCACTACAAGCTTTCCCAGCGAGACGGTGTCCCGTGCAAGTTCTGCCAGCCCTCCCACTTTGAGGACATCCCATGGACACCGTTCGCTCATCTGCCTCTGTCTCTTACTCCTTACCCCGCCTCGTTTCTGTCGATTCGCTACGCGCGACAACTGGCCGCAGCTGTCATCCGCTCGTCATCGATGTTCGCCACCAACAAGCATTTGACGCAGACACGCACTTGATTGCCAGCGCCACGTGGCGCGATCCTTACCAGGTTGCCGATTGGACAAAATATCTACCGCGCCATCAACCTGTCGTCGTCTAATGCGTGCATGGATTTGAGATCAGCAAGAACGCGGCGGCAGCATTTGCGACAAGCGGATTGGATGCAGGCTACCTCGATGGCGGCATCGACGCGTGGCGCGCAGCCTGCGGGCCGACGATCAGGAAACTGAGCGATGTGAAGATTCCTTCTGTCGTCAATTCGCCCAGCGTGTGGGTAACGCGTGCGTGGCCGAAGATCGATCGCATCGCGTACCCGTGGCTGATTGGCCGCTTCATCGACCCGCTCGCGGAATTCGTTTACGTACCGGCAGATTCAGTGTTGTCGCACGCCGCGAAAATCGGTGCAATAGCCTACGATGTACCAAAGGTGACTTTTACTCACGCGGTTAGTGGAAAGTATGGCCCAAAATATCTCGCGCTGGGCGGGGGTCACGCCGCAAAATCAACATCACAAGCGACCAACGCGTATTTCATCATTGGCGACGAAACGCTGACGCCACCGCATGCTCTGTTTCGCTGGCAGCGCTTTGCAATCTACACGGCGATCAGATTGCTGCTATGGCGCGGCGCGATGGCGTTACTGTTTGCGCTCTCTGGCATGGAGGGAACGCTTGCCAAAATGGGCGCGTTCTTTACCAAAGCCACGTTACTCACATTTTGTGAAACGTACGCTCTAATTACATATGTTTATCAAGGTGCGATGGAAAATTATCAGTGGCTGACTGCCGCGCAAATGATCGACGGGTTGGCACTGGGAGAAACAACGCCCGGCCCGCTCATTATGGTCGCCGCCTTCGTCGGTTTTGCCGGCGGCTAGAGCAAACAAATCCTCGGACCCGATTCGCTGTTTCTCGCAGGCGCAATCGTGGCCAGTGTGGTCACGTTCTTCACGTTTCTGCCATCGCTTCTGTTTATTTTGTTGGGCGGCCCATTTATCGAAACCACGCACGGCCAGTTGAAATTCGCGGTACCGCTCACCGCCATCACTGCCGCTGTCGTCGGTGTAATCGTCAATCTCGCCGTGTTCTATGCGTGGCACGTGTGGTGCCCGAAGGCAAGCACGCAAGCACCGTTTTTGGGTGCATTTTCAGGAGGATTCGAGCGGTTCGCAGCCGCGCTAACCGTGACGGCGGCAATCGCGCTGTTTCGCTTTAAAGTGGGCGTGATTCCAGCGATTGCTGCGTGTGGGTTGGCTGGGGTTCTCAGGGCTTTTTCCGTAACATAACGCGACTAAACTCTAGCATTCAATTGCCCACCGCCTGTCGGTATTTGGGGTTGAATTCTCGAATTTGCTCCAAACGCCGCTCGCTTGCTAGAGTTTAAGAAAAATATTTTGATGTGCGCTCTGCGGTGCCCGTACATTCATTTACGTTGCTGCAATGATATGCATATATGCGCACGTAAATGCGCACATACCGCGCACATTGAACCAATGCGTTATAGTCGCACGCAATGAATGCTATGAGCGATATCGCTACTTTGTTGCAAGCCGCAGGACGGGCCGAGCCGGGCAGCGTTGACCGTTTATTTGTCGTTCTTTACGACGATTTACAACGTCTCGCGCGCGCGATTGCGACGCTCCAACGCGATTACCTCGCTCAACACTACAGGCCTGGTGCATGAGTCGTACCTGAAATTCTTAAAAGCTGACGGCATCAACGCCTGTGATCGTCCGCACTTTCTGGCTTATGCGGCGACGGTGATGCGATCAATCGTGGTTGATTTAATCCGCAATCGCATGGCAGAAAAAAATGGCGGAGATATTTTGCAGGTCACGCTCAATACCGATATCGCTGAATCAGCATCTGCCAGTGACGCGGATGTTATTCGCGTACACGAAGCCTTGGAAGAGCTTGCCAAAATCGATGCGCGATTAGTAAAAGTCGTGGAAATGCGCTATTTCGCAGGACTGGAAATGCAGGAAATCGCCGACGCACTTAATGTCACCACGCGCACGGTCACGCGCGACTGGGAAAAGGCGAAATTCTTCCTATTTCGCGCGCTGCAGTAAAAATTAAATTTCAGTCGATGTCTGATCGGGTGTGTAAAACACGTTTCAGAAGAGTAGGAATAGTTTTAGTTTTATAAGCGAGCGTGCAAACGAGACAAGACAACACTTCGCGGGGATATAGGGTGACAAGCCACAGTGACTGGAAAATTGCGTTCGCGCTAGCGGATAGCGCACTCGATCTGTCACCGGCAGAGCGTAAAATATGGCTTGCCAAAATTGCGCCTGAGCATGAATATTTGCGGCTGCTTTTACACGATATGCTCGAAGTGGGCGTGACCGAATCCGCCAATAAATTCCTTGAAACCATGCCCAGGCTGGCAGGATTTAACGACGATTCGCTTGAGCGATTTTCAGGCGTTGCCGATATCGTGATCGGCCCTTATCGCCTGATTCGTGAGCTCGGTGCGGGCGGCATGGGTAGCGTATGGCTGGCCGTGCGCTCAGATGGCGCGATCAAGCGCGAAGTGGCGTTAAAGCTGCCGCACACGGGGCTGCATCGTAAGCTGTTGGCCGAGCGATTTAAGCGCGAACTGGATATTCTTGCCTCGCTGGATCACCCGAACATTGCACGTTTATACGACGCCGGTATTGCTAATGAGCAAGATGAAGATACGATTCACCGTGGTCAACCTTATATGGCACTGGAATACGTCGACGGCAAACCGATTGATCAATATTGCCGCGATACAAAACTCAGTGTGCGTGACAAAGTTGCACTCTTTTTGCAGGTACTCGATGCGGTTCATTTTGCCCATTCGCGGCTGGTCAATCATCGCGATATCAAGCCGTCCAATATTCTGGTGACAGCGGACGGGCAAGTGCGCTTGCTGGATTTTGGTATTGCCAAATTACTGGCCGTAAATCTTGGCGAAGTGGAGGCTGCCCAGACTGAATTTTCCTCGCGCGTATTCACACCCGACTACGCTTCGCCCGAACAGATTTCCGGGCTGCCGGTGGGCACGGGAAGCGATATTTATTCGCTCGCGGTGGTGCTCTATCAGTTGCTGTGCGGATGCGCGCCATACAAATTAAAACGCCCATCGCGCGGCGCGTTGGAAGATGCGATTGTCGGATCGATAATCAGCCGGCCCAGCACGCAGTTGCGCGTAAAAAGATCGGCCGACCAATCAACGCGCGCCCCCGATACGGCTGAGGCTGCGGGCGAGATTAACAAAGATCTGGACGCAATCGTGCTCAAGGCCCTACAGAAAAAGCCTGAACATCGCTACGAAAGTGCGGCCGCATTTGCGCAGGACCTGAGGAACCATCTGGAGAATCGTCCCGTGTCAGCGCGCACGCCCAGTCCGATTTATCAACTGGGAAAGTTTATTGAACGGCACAAATTGGCGTCCGCTTTAGGCCTCGCGAGTATTTTGTCGCTGGTAGTGGCGACAACAGTCTCGGTAACGCAGGCAAATATCGCCACGCGCGAGGCAAAAACGGCAAACGAAATTAAAGGTTTTTTAATTTCAACGTTCCGCAATACCAATCCAGTCGATGCCAAAGGTGCTGATTTTTCGGCCCGGCAATTGCTGGATCAAAGTACGACTGAAGCCGAAATGCGATTCAAGGATTCGCCTGCGATTCAGGCGGAATTATTTGAAACACTATCGCGGTCATACGGTCTTTTGGGTCGCGAAGACAAAGCGCGAGAGCTATCAGAGAAAGCGCTAAATAATCTGGTACTTGCATTCGGCGCAAGCGATGCGCGCGTGACGACCGCGAAAGTTCAGTTGGCCGATAGCGCGCTGTCTGCTTTTGATTTCGCCACATATCGCAGACTCGATTCAGAACTGGCCGCATTTTGTATTGAGCCGCTCATTAAGCAATCCGAAAAAAGCCCGTGCTGGCAGGCGCAATATTTACGCGCGCGTTACGAGTACACGGGCGGGCAGTTGAAGGGCTCTCAAGCGCGATTTCGCGCGCTGATTGCAGCCGCACAAAGTGTCAAACCCGGCCCTTATTTATGGGCGGCCGAATATGCAGACGTGTACATCGTGATGAGCGATCTTTATCGCGGCCAAACTAAATCAGCGGCCGATTTAGCCATCATGCGCGCGCAAGAAAATCTGGCATCTAACCGACTAGCGACTGACCCGATATGGGCGAGTGATGTTAATACAATGTCACGTTTGCTGGCGGCGAATGGCGAGCTGATTCGCGCGCGTGATGCCGCCAACACGGGATTTAATCTGCGCAAAAGCCAGTTTGGTAACGCGCCACTCTGGAACTACAGCCAGCAGCGCCAATTGGGTATTGCAGAAGGCGCGTTGGGCAATATTGCCGAGGCAGAAAAACTATTTGCAGAAGCCATTGCCGGCTCAGAGAAACGTTTCGGTGGACCAAATTATGACAGCGGATTAACGCACGAAGCCTGGGGATTGCTGTTGCTGCAAGAGGGTCGCGCGCTCGACGCCAAGCCGCATTTGCAGCAGGCGCGACAAGTGCAAATCGCGATCAGTGCCGCTGAAAATTGCTGGCTGGCGAGAATCGATGTGGCGAATGCGGCAGCGGACGGCATGCTGGGGGATAAAACAAAATCTCGTACCGAACTCGATTTGCTGATCGCTGAAGCGGATGCGCGTGAAGATATTTTCACGGCGCGGCGCGCACGTTATTGGCGTGCAAAATTTGCTAATAACCCGGCGGAAATACCGGCGCTGCTCGCGAGCGTGCTAAATGAAGAAAAAAATGCTCCCGCCGAGCGCAGCGCGCTTCTGGTTGACGCACGTTTATTGCTGGCTGAAAGCACCGTCGATAAAAATGCACAATGGCTTCATCTGGAAAAAGTGGCGACAGACGCGGCTCGCATATGGGGTGCCAATAACCGTTACGCCGAGCGTGCACTGCAGCGTGCAATCGCGCTGCGACCTGACGGAAAAGCTGTGCTTAGCGATGCCTTCGAACGTGCATCCAGACTAGCTAGTCAAGATGACTTAGGCAAGACAGTTGAGGCAATCAACGCACGCGTGACAGTAGCTAAAAAACCGTAAACCCTGAATTGGCGGTCGTTTACAAGCATAAATGCTCTAAGAACCTCACCAATGCTAGGCTTTTAATTTTTCATCTGCAGGCGCGAAACTAAATTCACTCATCGCAATAAAACAAAAAGCCGGTTAGCAAATCGCTAACCGGCTTTGGATATTGTTTGGTCGGGGTGAAAGGATTCGAACCTTCGACCCCTTGCACCCCATGCAAGTGCGCTACCGGGCTGCGCCACACCCCGACCGAAATTTAATTATAGCGTGAGACGGATGCGCGCTACAAAGCTAGTGCGAATTTAGC
>JANXWW010000370.1 GCA_025350945.1 Burkholderiales bacterium | reverse complement strand
ACGCAATATCGTCAACGCCAACCAGCAGCGAATACCCTAACTTTAGCGGAAAGAAAAGACAAAAGCGGGGCATGAATGTGGCGGAATTGTGGAGGCGTGGTGTCTGCTATTTAGCGATGGAATAGCCATTCGCGCTAATCCTGAATGTAGCGTGGCATTCGCTTTTAATAGCAGAAACATAAACTCTTAACTTCGAAAAAAGCCCGAAGAACGTCCGTGAAGACCTATATTCAGCGCGCCGTTTGAGCCAAAAGTGCTTGAGAATGCCCGCCGAACCTTGGGATTGTAATTTAATTTACCCCACATTCACCGGCACTAATGTCATCGTGTCGTTTCCAAAAATATCGATCACCTTCACCGCCACCGTGTAGCGCCCAGGCGCTTGGTAGCTGTGCTCGGCGGTGGTGAGTTCGAGCTTGCGGTTTTGCCGGGTGCGGAAGCTTTGCCACTCGTTTTCGAAAATGTAGCCGCCGGTCCAGCGTTCTTCAAAGTCGGCGAGTTCACCTTGAACGGGATCAACGCCGGGTAATGTTCCCGCCAGCCCCAATCCGCGCGGCACTTTGATGATTTCCTTGCGCTGCAGGTAATCGAAATCGACCGCCCAGTAATCGACCCAGTCGGTCCAAAGTTTGGTGAGCACGTCGCGTGTCACCACGCCGTTCTTGTCTTTGCTCACTTTGATGAGCTGGCCTTGCTCACACATCACTTCACTTTTTCCCTCTTTCATCGACGCAATAGCAGCCTCGGCAGCACCTTGCGTGTAGTAGACAGAAAAGTCGGTGAGCTCGATGGAAATCGTCAGCTTGTCCTTTGCCGATTTGCCTTTTGCGTAGCGCGGCATGGCCTCGACAAAGCTCACGTCGTGGAATACCACTTGGCCGCGGTCCACCGCGCGTTTGTCGAATACTTCTGCCGGAATGTATTTGGGCGAAAGGTCAATGCCCTTAGCTTTTGCTTCTTCCAGCGCCGCGGGGAACAAGCCCATCTCAAACTCAAATGCCAACATGTCTGCGCGTGAGGCACCGCGCTTCCTGCATTCGGTGATCACTTCTTCAACGAACAAACGCCCCACCGGCAGATTGATCGGCCCAATTACCACCAGCCGCCCCGCATTTTTTCCGTGGAAAAAGGGCTCATTTTGCAGCGGCTCGGCTTTATAGGCGCGCAGGATCAGCTCGCGGAATTCGCGCTCCTTGGTCGCGAGCGCCTCGGCTTTTTGCGTGCTGGTAAGGCGACCGGAAACATTCAAATACGCTTGGCGTTCATAACGGCCGAGGTTCAATACTTCAAATGCACGGAAATTTTTCTCAGCCGCTTTCAATTCGCGCTGCACACCAATCAGGCGTTTGCGGGTGGTGTGAATGCCGAACTTGCCGAGGTCGGTGGCGATCCATTTGCGGCCGAGTTTTTCGGCGACGGCGGCGGTGGTGCCGGAGCCGCAGAAGAAATCGGCGACGAGGTCACCTTCGTTACTGCTGGCTTTGATGATGCGCTCGAGAAGAGCTTGGGGTTTTTGAGTCGCATAGCCGGTGTCTTCTCCCGCCATCGGATTGACAAAATTGATGTCTACCCACACGTCATCAATAACAACACCCTTTGTATCTTGTAGATGCCTTTTGTAGCTATAGTTCGCTCCGGCCGACTTAGGCTCGATAAGAGCGTTCTCGGCCTTCAGTCGCTGGAGTGTCGCTTGCGAGTAGGTATTCAAATCGCTGATGCGATAAAGGCCTTTACCATCACCATCGTCATACTTAAAGCGCTTTAGGTATTCGTCGCTGTATGGTGTGTATTGACGTTGATAGAGGTATTGGCCAGCAGTTTTTGAGAAGAAGAGAATTGTGTCGTGATTTGAAGGAAATTTATTGGAAATCGCTTTGCTGCTTCCTGTACTTGACGAGCGTCGCCAGACAACTTCAGACACGAAATTATTCGCACCAAACACTTCATTTAGTACCGCACGTATATAGGCAACGACGCGCCAGTCGCAGTGCACATAAATGCTCCCATCCTCTGCCATCAAATCCCGCATCAAAATCAGCCGCTCATAAATCATGCTGATGAACGAATCCGCCCCACGTCCCCAGGTATCGCGATAGGCGATCTGCTCCAGCAGGTTTGCTTCCTTGTGAAAGGTCTCGCCGCCGATCTCAATGTCCATCGAAAAATCCGCGCCCACATCAAACGGCGGATCGATGTAGATGAGCTTGAGTCCGCCCGCATCCTCAATCTGACGGCGCAGCGCACCGGATTTGAGCGAGGAGAGAATTAGCTTGTTATCGCCCCAGATGAGCTTGTTGGTCCAGCCTTTCTGCTGGCGACCGCGTGAATCGAACAAGTCTTCCTGAATCTTGGTTTCGGTGCGCGGCTCATCAATATGCTCCAGCGACTGGAACGGCAGCACGGTCGTACACACATCGCGGGTCTTGCCGTTCCAGACCAGCTCGACTTCGCGCTTGTCCTCAAACAGGATAAAGCGGTATTTCTCCGGCAGGGGCTTGCCCTGATTGATAAGCTGGGTGAGATCGCGCTTCTCAGCATCGGTGAGCTCGTAGGCGGGGCGGTGGAGTGGTGGACGGGACATGGCGAATGGGGGCTTTTTATGGTTCTAAAAGAGATTCAAAAGAGTCTGATGCGGCAAGCGGTGAATCAAAGCGTTATAGAAATGGTTGATTAATAACGGACACTTGTTTTTCTAAAGCATTTCTAAGCGCTAATTTGTTTGATTTGCCACTTGGCGTGAATCAATG
>JANXWW010000367.1 GCA_025350945.1 Burkholderiales bacterium | reverse complement strand
ATTCGCTGTCAAGTTGTGATGGTTGCCGCCTTCTGCGCGGAAAAATCGCTTCGGCGCTTTGGCGGCAGCGTACAGGCGTTCACTCATGCTGAAAGGCACAATGTCATCACTCGTGCCGTGCGCAAACAGGATCGGCATTTTAATATCATCAATACAATCCAGCGTATCGAAGCGCTGTGTGACCAAAAATCCGATGGGCAAAAATCCCCATTTCATTTCTTTCACCATATCGGGAATAGAGGTAAATGTGCCTTCCAAAATCAGCCCATCCGCGTCCGGCTGAGCCAGTGCAAGTTTGGTGGCAATCGCGCCGCCGAGCGAATGGCCGAAGATAAAATGTTTGTTATTCGGTGCCAGTGTTTTCGCGTATTCCCATGCTGCTTTCGCATCTTCATGGGCGCTTGATTCACTGGGCGTGCGCGGGGACGATTGCCCGAAACCGCGGTAATCAATCGCCAACACCGAAAAACCCATTTTGTTCCAGCGCGGAATGCGCGTGGAGCTGCCGGTCATGTTCCAGCGCGCGCCGTGCAGATACAGCAATACGGGCGCGTTCTTGTCCGCAGCAGGCGCATACCATGCGTGCAGTTTTTCGGTGGTGCCAATCGGAATCCAATGTTCTTCAAACGTCGCGTTCGCCTTGCTGTAGCCGCGCCACGCGCCCTCTGCTGGACGAAATATCCATTCGCCTTGCTTGGTCTCAATTAAGGCGCAGCCCGCGACAAGGATGATCGCTAAAGTTGCACCGATAAATTTAAGGCTGCGTTTCAATTGGTGAGACTTTCAATTATTTAAGATTTCACCTTCAACCCAACCCTCTCCCGAAGGAGAAGGTGCGGATCGAAACAATGAGCATTAGTAAACTAAAACGAAAACAACATTAGAAAAGCTAAATCAAGCCAGCTTCAAATCATCCACATTAAAAGGTAACGCACGAAGGCGCTTTCCGGTTAACGCGAATATCGCATTGGCCACGGCGGGCGCAATCGGCGGCGTGCCGGGCTCACCCACGCCGGTAGGCGATGCGCCGCCGGGAATAATATGCACCTCGATTTTTGGCATCTCCGTCATGCGCAAAATCGGGTAATCGTTAAAGTTCGATTGCTCGACCATGCCATCTTTGAATGTCACTTTGCCGTACAGCGCCGCAGTCAGTCCATACGCAATCGCGCCTTCCACTTGTGCGGTAATGCTGAGCGGATTAACGGCCAGGCCGCAATCAATTGCGGCCACAACGCGATGCACTTTAATCTGCCCGCCTTCCACCGACACCTCAGCCACTTGCCCGCACACGCTGCCAAAACTTTCATGTACGGCTACGCCAAGTGCGCGGCCTTTCGGCAACGCTTTTCCCCAGCCGGCTTTTTCAGCGACGGTGTTGAGAACCTTCAGCACGCGCGGATGTTTGCCCAGATACGCGCGACGAAATTCAACCGGGTCCTGCCCCGCTGCTTTCGCCAGATCATCCATCATGGATTCCATCGCGAACGCGGTGTGCGTATGGCCGACCGAGCGCCACCATAGCACCGGTACGTCGCTTTTGGTGGTGTGAAGTGAAGTCTGCATATTCGGAATATCGTATGGCGTATCGGCAATGCCTTCCACACTCGTGGGATCGATCCCGTTTTTTACCATCATCGGCTCGAACGGCGTGCCGGCCATGATCGATTGGCCGACCACCGTGTGATCCCACGCGCTGATTTTATTGGCACTATCAAGACCGGCCGCCACGCGATGCGCCACCATCGGGCGGTAAAAGCCGCCCTTGATATCGTCTTCGCGCGTCCACATTGTTTTCACCGGCACCTTCGCTTCTTTGGCAATCTCGACCGCTTCGCGAATGTAATCCGAGGTCGGATTGGCGCGCCGTCCGAAGCCGCCGCCTGCCAGCATGGTATTGATCTTGACTTGCTCCGGTTTAAAGCCAAGCACCTGTGCTGCCGCACCTTGATCGACGGTTTGAAATTGCGTACCCGCCCAGATTTCACAACCGTTTGCCGTCACATTCACGGTGCAATTTAATGGCTCCATCGGCGCGTGCGCCAGATACGGCAATTCGAATTCAGCGATGATTGTTTTAGCGGCAGTCTTTAACGATTCCACATTACCTGCTTTCGCCACCGCACCCGGCGTTTTGGCCGTCTGCAAATAGGTTTTGCGAAGCTCGGCAGAATTTGGTTTCGCCACGCCATCAAAATCCCAAACGACCTCAAGCGCATCGCGACCAGTCTTGGCGGCCCAGAAAGATTTTGCAACGACCGCTACGCCATTTGTCGTTTGCACCACATGCGTCACGCCCGCTATTGCCTTCACTTTATCGGCGTTAAAACTTTTCACCTTGCCACCAAAAACAGGCGAGCGTTTGACCAGCGCCACATGCAAATTCGGCACTTGTTTGGCCGTGACATCCAGCCCGAAACGCGCGCTGCCATTGATTTTTGACGGTGCATCGATTCGCCTCGTCGGCTTGCCGATCACAGTGAAATCTTTCGCGTCTTTCAAGGTAATTTTTTCGGGTGGTGTGAGTTTATTTGCCGCGTCAGCGAGATCACCGAAATTCGCGCGCTGGTTTGCCGGGCCAATGACCACCCCATTTTCAACACGACATTTATCAGGTGCCACTTTCCACTGTGATGCGGCGGCAGAAACCAGCATCGTCCGTGCAGCGGCACCGACCATGCGCATCTGCTCCCAGGAGTTAATCACTGAGCTGGAGCCGCCCGTCATTTGCATGCCAAACATCGTGTGCGCATACGCAGGCGAAGCAGGAGCTAATTCAGCACGCACTTTTGTCCAATCGCAGCCAAGCTCTTCGGCCACCAGCATGGGCAGTGAGGTCGTCACGCCCTGACCAAATTCGAGATGCTTTACCTGCACCGTCACGCTACCGTCACGGGCGATACGCAGGAATGCATTCGGTGCCACATTGGGTTTGGGTGGCTCTTGTGCGTTGGCGACTTTATTGCCCGTCATAAAATGAAAGCCAATGATTAATCCGCCCGATGCGGCAGCAGATGTTTTTAAAAATTGACGGCGATTGACTGTGTTACCCGATTCACGTTTTGTTGTCATCATGATCGTCCCCTTATGCTTTCGCTTTTGCGGCGGTTT
>JANXWW010000319.1 GCA_025350945.1 Burkholderiales bacterium | reverse complement strand
CTAACGTTGAAGTTGAAGTTGATCCAATTCGGATGGCCGGTAAAGCTGGTTTTCTGGTGGCACGGATAATGAACCAGACGATTATGCCGAGAATCGCAAACGGAATGCCAATAACCAAAAAAGCGATCAGCCAGTGCCAAATACTAAAATTGCCCATGTACTTTTCCTTTTGAAAGAGCAGACACCCATTACCGCAAGGGCAATATTCGTAGGTCAGGTTGCGAGAGCTACCTGACATCGGCCTCTAATATTGACGAGCGTCTTGGGCAATTTATGCTCGAAACAGCAAGCTGGACGCGGGGTTTAATATATTTTGCCTAGGCCAACACCTTGATCGGAATCTCTTTTTTACGACTCACTGATTTACGTTCCGCACCCGGCGCATAAGTTTTCGCGACGTATTCATCGACCAGCATTTGAAACTCTTCCGCGATCTTGTCGCCCTTTAACGTCACCGCCTTTTCGCCATCGATGTACACGGGTGCGACCGGGCGCTCACCCGATCCGGGGAGTGAGATGCCAATGTTGGCGAGCTTGGATTCGCCGGGGCCGTTGACCACACAGCCCATGACGGCGACGTGCATATCTTCCACACCGGGAAATTTCGTTTTCCAGATCGGCATTTGCTTGCGTAAATACGATTGAATGCTGTCGGCTAATTCCTGAAAATAGGTGCTCGTCGTGCGCCCGCAGCCAGGGCAGGCCGCGACCATCGGCGTGAACGCACGCAGGCCCATCGTTTGCAAAATTTCCTGCGCGACGATGACTTCTTTGGTGCGATCGCCGTTCGGTTCGGGTGTCAGTGAAATACGGATCGTGTCGCCAATGCCTTCTTGCAGCAGCACGCTTAACGCCGCAGTGGAAGCCACAATGCCTTTCGAGCCCATGCCCGCTTCGGTGAGCCCCAAGTGCAACGGGTAATCGCAGCGGCTCGCCAGATCGCGATATACGGCGATCAAATCCTGCACGGAGCTAACTTTGCACGATAAACAAATTTTATCGCCTGCGAGGCCCAATTGCTCGGCTTTGGCGGCACTTTCTAATGCCGAGACGATCAGCGCTTCGCGCATAACAGCGTCGGCTTCAAGTGGTTCGGCCAGCAGCGCGTTTTCATCCATCATCCGCGCAATCAATTCCGGATCGAGCGAGCCCCAGTTCACACCGATGCGAACTGGCTTATCAAATTTGATCGCCGCCTCAATCATCGCGCCGAATTGATCGTCGCGTTTGCTGCCCTGGCCAACGTTACCGGGATTGATTCGCAACTTGCCCAGCGCGCGCGCGCAGTCAGGTACTTCTGTTAATAACTTGTGGCCGTTGAAATGAAAATCACCGATCAAGGGAACGGTCATGCCCATCGCATCGAGTTGTTTGCGAATTTCCGGCACCGCGCGTGCAGCGGCGAGTGTATTCACGGTAATGCGCACCGCTTCTGAGCCTGCGCGCGAAAGCTCGGCCACTTGTTTTACGGTGGCGGCGATATCTTCAGTGTCGGTATTGGTCATCGATTGCACCATAATCGGTGCATCGCCACCAATGAACACATTGCCAATTTTGACTTGGCGCGACCGACGGCGAGTAAGATTCAGCATATTGGCTTCCGACAAATCGATTGTTAACTTAAATTATTTTAACGTCACGCGCGCTACCGCAATACGCGTGTGCGGCTTCAAATCAAATTCGCTGCCGTTGTAAGTCATTTTGACTTGCGACGCATTGCCCACCACGATGGAAAACGGCGCACGACCGATTGCCTCGCCGCTTTCGCCTGCATTAAAGCGGCGCGAGATCAGCGCTTTACCGCGCCCATCAACCACTTCTATCCATGATTCACCCTGGCATACAAATGACAACACGCTGCTGCCGGGCGGACGAGCGACGGCATTGGGGTCCGGCTTCAGATTGGTGGATTCTTTGGCGATGCTGGTCGTGGTTTCAAACGGCGCAATCGTAGATGCGGCAGGAGCGATCACAGGTGTCGGGGTCGTCGCTGTCGGCGGCGGTGGCGTCACTACGGCTGTGGGCGGCGGTGGCGTCACGACGGCTGTGGGCGTTTGCGACGTCAACGCCACTGGCGCAGAAAGTGGCGTTACCGGCAGTGTTGCCACCGATGATGAATTTACAGGAGGCGTGATGGATGGCTGCAGTGTTTGCACTTCAGTTGTGCCTGGGCTCGTTGTGCCTGGGCTCGTTGTGCTTGGGCTCGTTATGGCGGGCTGAACTGGCGCAGCGCTGTCAACAGCAGTGATCGGTTTAACGCTAGATTTATCGTCAACGGGTGCGGTCACCACCGGCCTGCCACCGCTGCTCAAATTTGGCCGCACATACTGCCACCAGTACCATGCCGCAGCGGCAAGCAGCAGTACCACTACGCCGACAATCGCCGCGCGCACTTTTGGATTCGCCAATTCACTCGGCCCGCTACTCAGTTTGATATTGTGGCTGGGCACCACAATGGTCGCGTTTTTCAAACTCACCGCAGCATGTGTGTGGGTGCCTTCCAGCACGCGAATCGCCGCATCGGCATCAACATGAACGAGCTTCGCATAATTACGCACCATACCGCGCAAAAATGTACCGGTAGGCAGCGCCGAATAATCGGCACGCTCCAGTGCGTCAACCTGGCGCACGCCCATGCGCAGCCGGGTAGCGACATCGCCAATCGACAAGCCCGCCGCCTCGCGCGCCACGCGCAACATGGCACCTGGCGAAGCTTGTTCGTCGTACACCACCGGATCATCGATTGCCGATGACGCGGGAGAAAATTTTTCGAAAGGGTCGTTTGCCATTTAATGTCGTGTTAAAAATCGCATCTGTGAAAAATCTGTTGCGCGCGGGTTGTAATCGCGGCTTCTACTTCGCTTGTGTTCTGCATGTAATCTCTACCGCCCTTCAGTGGCCATAAGCGTCTGCACCGCATCCGGAAAGCGGCGACGCAACTGCTGCACATAACTTGCCTCGGCCTGCTTGTCGTTTTGCACGCGCGCGATCCGCACACCCAGCCATAGCGCATCCACACCCGGCGTTTGCGTGATCTCGTTGTGCCGCGCGATCATGGCTTCGGCTTCTTTGAATTTGCCCTGCGAGAACTGCATATCCGCCAGCTCATACATTGCCGGGGCGAATCTCGGCTGACGGCGCAAAGTGTCACGCAATTGCTGCTCGGCCATCACGTTATCGCCCTGCTTGCGCGCGCACACACCCATGTTGTAGAGCGCGCGTTCGGGGGTGGCGTAAACAGGATTTTGCAACGCAGTTTGAAAATATTGCATCCCCTGCTTTGGATTGCCGCGCAGACACAAAAACCAGCCGTAATTGTTCAGTGTTTCAGAGTCATTTGGCGCATAACGCAACGCCTGTTCATAGGCTTCGCGTGCCTTGTCGTCCTGCTTTAATTCGGTGTAAACAATGCCGAGCATGTTGTACGCAGGCGCATGTGTGGGCAGCGCGGCCACGGCTTCTTTCGCGGCTTCCAGTGCTACCGGCATTCTGCCCAAACGATAATATTCACTCGCGCGCTCAGTGTGAATTTGCGAGCGGTAGAGCGCATCGGTCTTGCCGGCTTGATCGACAATTTTGGTTTCTACTGTTGTTTGCGTAACGCAGCTGGAAAACAAACCCGCCGTGATGACAGAAAAAAATATCAAGCCTGAAATTTTTATTGATGAAAGTACTTTCACTTCATTCTCCGTTTGAGCGTGCGCGCTTTCAACCCAGCGCCACCGATTTAATCGAAATCGATTTTCGGTTTGATTTATCCACCACCTGCCCAGCCAATTGCCCGCATGCCGCATCGATATCATCGCCGCGCGTTTTACGAATCGTCACGATCAGGCCTGCGTTTTGTAGCACTTCGCGAAAGCGATGAATCTGGTTATTGCT
>JANXWW010000284.1 GCA_025350945.1 Burkholderiales bacterium | reverse complement strand
CAACTACCGCTCGCTATCAGATCTGATCGTCCCCTTAGGCCGGCTAAATCTCATCACCGGGCCAAACGGCAGTGGCAAATCGAATTTCTATCGTGCTCTGCGGCTGCTGGCGGAAACTGCGTCGGGCGGGGTGGTGGGCGCGCTGGCGCGGGAGGGGGGATTAGCGTCATCGTACTGGGCTGGGCCAGCAGATATTTCGCGGCGTATGCGAAGTGGCGAGGTATCCGTACAAGGCTCACAACAGCATAAACCGAAGCGGCTCAAACTCGGGTTTGCGTCCGATGATTTTAGTTACGCCATCGCGCTCGGTCTCCCCGGTGTTGAAAAGCCGCCCCCTGATCCACCTTCGGCGTTCATGCTCGATCCTGAAGTCAAGCGCGAAAGCATTTGGGTGGGCAACGCGTACCGCCCCGCAAGCGCGTTGGTTGAACGTGATGCATCAATGATAAAGATCAGGCGCGAACGCGATTGGGATGTCTTAAAAATTCGGATCGGCGCTTTCGATAGCATTTTTCGCGCGGTAGCCGATCCCACCGTCACGCCCGAAATTTTTCAGTTGCGCGAAGCGATTCAAGGCTGGCGCTTTTACGATCATTTTCGGACCGATATCGACGCTGCTGCGCGTACGCCCCAGCTGGGCACGCGTACGCAGGTGTTACACCACGATGGCCATGATCTGGCGGCGGCATTGCAAACCATCCGCGAAGTGGGCGATAGCGAAGCGCTGGATGCGGCGATTGCAGATGCGTTTCCCGGTGCCCGCGTGGATATCGATGTTCAAAACGACGGACGGTTTTCATTACTGTTTTATCAAGATGGTTTACTGCGTCCTTTGCTGGGGAGTGAGCTTTCGGACGGTACGCTGCGCTACATTTTGTGGGTCGCAGCACTACTGTCGCCGCGACCACCGCCATTAATGGTGCTCAACGAGCCGGAAACCAGCTTGCACCCCAGCTTATTAGCGCCGCTTGCCAGGCTAATTTCCAATGTGGTGGCGCAAACCCAAGTGTGGGTGATCTCACATGCGCCGCCGCTCATTACCGGGCTCACGGCGCACCGCGATTGCAATTTGATTGCGCTTGAAAAAACGTTGGGGCAGACGTCAGTACAGGGGCAGGGCGCACTGGATCGACCGTCGTGGCATTGGCCGGAATAGCGGCCGTGGTTGCGGCACGAAAAAAAGTTTGTGCGTAATGCTAAACGATAAAAATGCGCGAGAATCGAAGGTCATCAAGTTTCTGTAAGCACCCCAACGGCGTCCCACACAATTGACGTTTTTCGCCCTCCTTTTTACCCGATTTGCCTAAGTTAATCCCAGCCGATTTGATCTTGTGCCGCGACGGCTCGAAACAGAGAGGCCGAATTGCCGAATTGCAGAATTGCCGAATTGCATGATCTCGATATACCTTAGGCGACACTCAGTAAAAACACCAATTCCAACGCGGTGTTCCAACACTTTTAGGCCCAAGGCACCGGTCGTTGCGAGTATTTTAAATTGCAATCGGTTGCGATGATGTTTATTTTCGTGGCCCTCGACAACCGTAAAAGTTGCGAGACAAACTTGGATTCATCCCAAAAATTAGTCACGCAACCAGGAGCTGACCCACCATCCGTTGTAATTTCGCAACAAAAATATCTGTTTGTAGGACATGTGCGGAGGCCTTTCGCTTAATTAAGACACTTTTTGTTTTTGGCAGACTATATTTATACACTTACAAACAGGTGCGGAGCGCGAGCGTTACGCGTGCGTTTCGAATCGCCTGGATGTATCAAAGTCTTTGTCGATAAATATCTATAGGGGAGCACTGCATGCAATTTAAACCAAAAGCAATTTCAGTGGCCGTGGTCAGCGCCATTAGCGCTAGTCTTTTCGCCTCTGCGTATGTTTCGTCCGCGCTGGCGCAAGAAGTAAAAAAGCCGGACGACCAAAAAGTAGAGCAGATTTTAGTCACCGGTACGCGGATTAAAACGCCAGGCGCGATTTCGAATAGCCCAATTTCATCGGTGAGTGCAGAGGAAATTAAATCATCGCAGCCGGTGGCTGTTGAGGAATTTATCAAGCTGCTGCCTGCCGCGGTTCCGGCTATCGGTCCGGGTACCAATAACGGTTCGGGTGGCGGCGCGACGATTGATTTGCGCGGCTTTGGACCCAACCGTACGCTAGTGTTGCTAGATGGCCGCCGCATTGTGCCGTTTAATTTGGCCGGTACGGTTGATACCAACGCGATTCCAATTGCGCTGTTGCAGCGTGTTGACTTAGTTACTGGCGGTGCGTCTGCGGTGTACGGCGCGGACGCGATCACCGGTGTGGTCAACTTTGTGCTCAAAAAAGATTTTAAAGGCGTTGATATCAGCACCTCGTACGGTAGTTCTGATAAAGGTGATGCGCTCCGCAAGCGCACCGATTTAACAGTTGGCGCGGGCTTTGACAATGGCCGTGGCAACGTTGCCTTGAGCGCTGGATTTACCGAAACCCAGCCGCTGCGTCAAGATAAGCGCGACATCGGTTTATCCGCGCTGTCCTCGTCTACTGGCGCGATACAAGGCTCTGGTACGACCGTGCCTACTGCTATCAGCATCGTCGGTGCAATCGCCCCGCTCACAGGTACGCGCCAAATTGATCCGGCCACGGGCAGCATCGTGCCCCTCTACGCCACCTATAATTTCAACCCCGATAATTACTATCAGACGCCGCTCAATCGTAAGCAAATTACGGCGCTTGGCAATTATCAAATCAGCAATTACGCCGAGCTGTATGCGCAGGTGCTTTACACCCGCAGCGATGTGAGTTTGCAGTTAGCACCTAGCGGCTCGTTTCTCAACGTGTACAACGTGCCGATTGGAAATCCCTATATTCCCGCTGCCGCGCGTGCGCAAATTTGTGCCGCGAGAAATATTCCTGCCGCGCAATGCGTCGTAGGCAACACGACGGAAGTACGGATGGCGCTTGGTCGTCGCTTTGTTGAGCTGGGCCCGCGTCTGAATCCATACTCGACTAAAACGCTTCAAGCTACGGCGGGTTTGAAGGGCGATATCATCAACGACTGGACCTATGATGCGTACTGGACGTATGGCGAATCAGACCAAACCCAGCAGCGTATCAACTGGGGCTCGCTCTCCGCCGTACAGCAGGCATTACGCGCAGTGAGTACCACCGCTTGTACCAATACCGCGAACGGTTGTGTACCGCTTAATATTTTTGGTGCGGCCGGCACGATTACGCCGGAGATGCTCAAGTTTATTAACCTCTCCGCGATTCAGTTGCAAAACGTTAAGCAGCAAGTAGGTTCCGCTTCTGCATCGGGTGACTTAGGCAACCAATTTAAAAGCCCATTTGCCAATGCACCTATCTCCACCGCGTTCGGTGTCGAATACCGCAAGCTGACGGCGGGTAATCAGTCGGACGCGCCTTCGCAGGTTCAAGGCGAAATTCTCGGTGCGGGTGCACCGTTGCCAGATCGTACCGGTACATTTGAGCTGAAAGAAGTGTTCACGGAAGCGTTAATCCCACTGGTCACCGATGCGCCGTTCGTGCATCGACTAGCGTTGGAATTAGGCTATCGCAATACCCAATTCTCAACCACCAACTCTAAAACATTTGGCACCTATAAATATGGTGGTGAGTGGGAACCCGTGCAAGGCTTCCGCTTCCGCGGCATGGCGCAACGTGCGACGCGTGCGCCAAACATTAATGAGCTGTTCGCGCCTCAAGTAACCGGGCTGTCGAACTTGGCGACCGATCCTTGCCAGCTTGACCGGATTAATGCAGCGCAGGCAAACACGCCAGGCACGCTGTCAAATCTTTGTCGCTTAACCGGTGTTCCAGTCGCAGCCATCGGCAATCTTTCGATTCCCTCTGCCGGCCAGATTAACAATTTGAGCGGCGGCAATCCACTGCTCGGGCCTGAAGAAGCGAACACGCGCACACTAGGTTTTGTGTGGGAACCAAAGTTCATTCGCAACTTAGCGGTATCGGTTGATTACTACGACATTAAGCTGAAAAAAGCCGTATCGAACCCCAGCACCACCGACATTCTCGATGGCTGTTACAACGTTGCATTCAACCCGAGCTTAACCCTCAACTCAGCCTGCGCACAGGTGTTACGTAGCCCAGCCACGGGCACCTTTAACGGTGTGGATGCGCCAGGGGTATTGACTCCGCTATCAAATTTGGGAACGCAACGTACCAGCGGCTTCGATCTAGCCGTTAACTACGGATTGGCGTTGAAGGACGTCGGCCTCGATTCAAAGTTTGGCAAGGTCGATTTCAGCCTGTCCGCGAATCGCGTCGGTAAGTACGAATCACAGGCCACGCCCACATCGATTAACCGCGATTGCCTGGGCTATTACAGCGTGGCTTGCGGTGCTCCGAACATTAAAACTAAGTTCAATCAGCGTGCTGCTTGGAATGTCAGCGATTTTGTTTTCTCCTACAACTGGCGGCATTTGAGTGCGGTTAAGGTTGAGCCGTTGGCAGGCACTTTCTTCCCAGATTTCTCTAAAATCGGCTCGTACGATTACGTTGATCTCGGCGCAGTATGGAATTTCTCGAAAATCGTTCGTTTTAATTTGAGCATCAGCAATGTGTTCAATAAAGTTGCACCGAACGTCGGCAACACGATCAGCACCACCACGGCGAACAGCGGTAATACTTTCCCGCAAACCTATGATGTGATTGGTCGTTTTTACACGGCAGGCGTGACGGTAAAGTTCTAAGTCGCGTTGCCTAATACGTTGCTGGTTTTATAAACACAAACCCCGCCTCTTGGCGGGGTTTGTTTTTTTGCTGGTCACTTTTTTATGCGCATCGTTGACGCTAAAATCAAACGCGCGTAATTCATCTTACCCAAGGAAAATCGTAATGACTGTATCGAATATCTCCCTTATTGTTCACGGTGGCGCGGGCAGTTGGCGGCCGGGCTCGGATACCGAAGCGCTGGCTGGCATTAATGCGGCGGTGCAAGCGGGGCGGAAAATTTTGTCGTCGGACGGTACTGCACTCGACGCGGCGATGGCGGCGGCAACGGTGCTGGAAGACAATCCGATCTTCAATGCGGGGACGGGTGCGGTACTCAATTTGGATGGCTTTGTGGAGCTGGACGCGTGCGTGATGGTGTCACCGGGTCGGGAACAAAAAACTACCCGCATCGGCGCGGTCACGGGTTTGCAACGGGTTAAAAATCCGTTGCTGGTCGCAAAGCAAGTCATGGAAGAAACCGATCACGTCATGCTCACGGGTGATGGCGCACTTCGCTTTGCGCGCGTGATGGGGCACGCAGATTACGATCCCATCACGGCGGATCGGCGTGCTGATTGGCAGGATAAGCGGGCGAAATTAGAAATTGAGCTGCAAGCGCAGTCCGATTTTCAACCCGACAGCGCAGGCTTACCCACGCCCCAGCAATTCAAACTCCGCAGCTTCTTAAAAACGTATCCTGAATTCGCGGGCGGCACCATTGGTGTTGTCGCGCGTGATGTGCGCGGCGTGATATGTGCGGCCACGTCCACCGGCGGCTACACGATGAAATTGCCCGGACGAGTAGGCGATACGCCGCTGCCAGGTTGCGGCACATACGCCTCAATCTTCGCTGGCGCGAGTGCGACGGGTACAGGCGAGTATGTGATTCGCTCGCTCGCATGCCGACAAATTTCGGATAACGTTGAGCGTGGCATGTCGATTGCCGACGCGGTGGACGCGATGCTCGATCAGCTTGGTCGTGATTTCGATGCCGATGTCGGCTTTATCGCGATTGATGCAAACGGCGTGCCGTATGGCAATCACCGTACGCGCGACATGCCGCATGCTTACTTCAGCGGCGCGTCTGATATCGTGGCGAAAATGCGGGTTGAAAAGTGACGGTGTTTTATTTCGCGGGCGACTTGCGCATGAATGCCTGATACGCCCCCGACGATAAAAATACGCCAATCGTCACTGCTGCAATACCCAAATAATCCGCAGGTTTCGGAATCTCGCCCAGCAGCGGAATCGCGGCCAGCATGGCCAGCACCGGCACGAGCGACGCGAAACTCGCGC
Source organism: Burkholderiales bacterium (assembly GCA_025350945.1). GTDB lineage: Bacteria > Pseudomonadota > Gammaproteobacteria > Burkholderiales > Usitatibacteraceae > UKL13-2. Next base: position 3,807 of record JANXWW010000284.1, on the reverse strand, counting down.
CTAACGATGCACCCAAAATTGACACCGCACGCGCATACGCGAATAGCGAAATCACGCTGACAAAAATGCCCTGATAAATTGTTTGAATCACGATTGCATTCAGCGGCGCATCAGCGATACGATGCGGCAAGTACAGCGCGTAAATCGGCAAATAAACCACCGCAGAAACAACTGAGACCACTGCCGCCGCTTGCAGTGCGGTGAAGCCTGATGCAGAAGCCTTGCGCATCGCCACCGTAAAGCTCGCCCAGCACATTGCCGCACTGATAAACAGCAAATGTCCGCGCCAATAGCCGGTTTCAAAATGCGTTAATCCTGCACCGACAAAGATAATAATGCCGACGGGAATCAGCGCAAGCCCCAATTTGCGCACGCCACTGATTTTTTCTTGCAAAAAATACATCGCGAGCAGCGCCGCCCACAACGGCATCGTGCCTGGAATTAATGCGCCTGCATGCGCAGCAGGTGCGAATTTAAGCCCGCTGGAGGCGATCATTACATAAGGCGCGCCCGCGCCGATGCAAATAATCAGCCAGATTTTTAAGCCCACTTTTTGGATGCCGAAGCCATCGCGAATCAGAATCGGCAACAGCAACAACCCCGCGCATGCGAAGCGTAATGCCGTGATGTCGTAGGGCGATAGGGACGTCGTCACGCCATAGCGCGTGAGCAAAATCCAGCCGACCCAGATTGAAATCGCAAATATTCCCCATGCTGCGCCGCGTAAATATTTTGCGCGTGAAAGTGTGGAAGAGATGGGTGCTGTAGGACTGGAACCGGGTGCAGGTGTAGGCGTAGGCGTTGCGGACATGAGATGCATCAGATTCGCTGATGCCGTTGTGAATTAACAAAAGATAGACTTTGGAGTCTAACAAATTCAGAGTGACAATTGATGAATGTCAGTCACAGCGATCTTGTAAATAGCAATATTGTGATGAGGCAATATTGTGATGAGGCAATAGTGTGATGAAGTTGTCATGTCAGCAATCGGTAACGTAACTCGCCCATACTACAATATGAATATGTCTGAATCACCTCCCATCACCAAGCCCTACAAAATTCCACGCTCCACCTTGATCGTCATCTACACGCCCCAAGCGGAGGTCTTGTTAATTGAACGTGCGGATAAAATCGGCTATTGGCAATCAGTCACCGGTAGTCAGGATGCCGACGAATCGCTGGCAGAAACAGCCGCGCGTGAAGTGGGTGAAGAAACAGGCCTGATCGCACGTGATTACACGCTCACCGATTGGCAACAAAAAAATGTTTATGAAATTTTTCCGATCTGGCGACATCGTTATGCGCCCGGCGTGACTGAGAATATTGAGCATGTATTTGGACTTGAAGTGCCCGACCGCGTGCCAATCAAACTCGCGCCGCGTGAACATTTGCAGCATGTTTGGCTGGCTCATGACAAGGCTGCGGCGTTGTGTTTTTCGCCAACGAATCGTGATGCGATTTTGAGTTTGCCAGTTCGTATGGCGGCGATGGAAAAAAAATGAATGCATATGAAGGCATATGAAGGCTATAGAGGTTGCTGCTAAATATGAATGAAATTACCCAGGCTGGCATCCCCTCTCCCTCAATCCCTCCCCCGCGAGGGGGGAGGGAGGCTAAACCTCTCACCCTCGCGACTTACAACATTCACAAAGGCTTAAGTCCGCTGAATCGCAAACTGGTCATTCATGAAGTGCGCGAAAAGCTGCACGCGCTGGATGCGGACATTGTTTTTTTGCAGGAAGTGCAGGGCGGGCATGCCAAAAATGAAACCAGATTTGATGATTGGCCCGAGCTATCGCAGCACGAACATATTGCCGAAGGGCGCTATCACGACATCGTTTACGGTGTGAATGCAAAGAATCAGCACAGCGATCATGGCAATGCGATTTTGTCCGCTTATCCAGTAGTGAATTGGACCAATCGCGATGTGTCGCATCATCGTTTCGAATCGCGCGGCCATCTGCTCGCGCGCATTGATGTGCCCGGATGGGATATGCCGCTAACTTGTGTTTGCGTACACTTGGGGCTGTTTCAACAAAGCCGCACCATGCAGATTGATAAGCTGACTGAATTCCTGGCGCACAGTGCGCCGGGTGATGCGCCGCTGGTGGTGGCGGGCGATTTTAATGATTGGCGCAGCAAGCGCGGCGGGATATCGGCTGCGCTAAAACGTGATCTGGGATTACGCGAAGTATTCGAAGAAACCCATGGCAAACCGGCAAAAACATTCCCCGCCATTTTCCCAATGCTTACGCTGGATCGTATTTATGTGCGCGGCGTCAATATCAAGGAAGTGTTGCGTTTGCATGGTGCGATTGAAGGCGTGAAATGGCGCGGGCTGTCGGATCACGTTGGCCTTGCCGTGCGTCTTACACGCGATGGGCAGACGATTCCCGCGAAAGCACCACGCGCATCCGCGACCCCGCCCCTGAGCCACAAGTAAGCGCACGAGCGATGGACATCACGCCCGGTAACCAGATCACACTTTTTAAAAATGGCAGTGAATTATTTCCCGCGATGATCACAGCCATTGATGCCGCACAATTTGAAGTGCGCGTGGAAACCTATATTTTCCGCGACGATAAAAGTGGTGAGGCGATTGCAGATTCGCTCAAGCGCGCGGCCAAACGCGGTGTTGCGGTGCGTGCGCTGGTGGATGCTTTTGGCTCGCACACGACGGACCCGAAATTTTTTGCTTCACTGCGCGAAGCAGGCGTGACGCTGCTTTTGTTTCGTCCTGACTATCGCTGGATCAGCATGCGCCGCGCGCATTTGCGGCGCACCCATCGCAAGATCACGCTGGTTGATGCCCGCATCGCATTTGTCGGCGGCATCAATCTGATTGATGATTTCACCGAAAGTCTCTCCGATTTTCCGCGCTACGATTATGCGGTGCAGGTTGAAGGGCCGGTGGTGCCGAGTATTTACCTTGCCACTGAGCGGCTATGGAAACTGGTCGCGTGGTGGCATGTGCGCAAGATGGGGGCTGCGGCCGAAATTAATCGCTGGCTGCGTCGCCCGCAGGCGGACTTAAAGCTTGTCAATGCCGAGCGCACGGCGCTCGCGAATGCAACAGAAAAAAATGGCAACGTGGGCACCATGCGCGCGCAATTTTTGGCGCGTGATAATTTTCGCAATCGCCGCGAAATCGAAGAAGCGTATCTCGGTGCAATCAAGCGCGCGACAAAACAAATCCTTATTGTTAATTCCTATTTTTTACCGGGCCGCCGCTTTCGTCGTGAGCTGGTTAATGCCGCATCACGCGGGGTGGAAGTCACGCTGTTATTGCAAGGCCGCGCCGATCATGCGCTCCTGCAAATGGCCACGCGCGCGCTTTACGAACAGCTGCTGGGTGCGGGTGTGAAAATTTACGAATACGAAAAATCGATGATGCATTGCAAAGTCGCCACCATCGACGATCAATGGGCCACCGTCGGTTCCAGCAACCTCGACCCCTTCAGTTTATTTTTAAATCGCGAAGCAAATATTGTCGTCTATGACGAAGGATTTGCGCGCGATTTACGTCTATCTGTTCACGCCGAGATCAAAGAAAACGCCCGCCAATTTGACCCCTTCGGCTGGCAGCGCCGCCCGCTAGTCGAGCGCATCAAAAATTGGCTCGCGTACGGATTCGCACGCGCAGCAACAGGGTGGATCGGGGTAAAGGGCGATTGGCTGGGGTAGCGGAATTTAAATACAAACACAAGCATAGATGAGGTTTTCGAAGCATTTATACGCTGAAACGCCCGCCAGTCCTAGTGTTTATAAAAAAGTACCGTTACGTTGCAGTTCGGATTCCCAAATACA
>JANXWW010000251.1 GCA_025350945.1 Burkholderiales bacterium | reverse complement strand
GGGGTGGCCTCTTGGCGGAGGTAACGCGCCAGCGAGAAATTACCATTGCGCTCGAGTTCAGCGCGCGCGCGCCGCAAGGGTTTGCAGCGCAACTGCAAAATCAGCTCACGCAAAGTGCGCAAGCGTTCTTTCGCGACGGCGGCAAGACAGTCACGGTAATTGATGTTGAATTGCCGAAAATGTACGGCAGAAAGGATATTGAGGAAGGCGTTTCGCGCACCGTGCGAGATAAATGTGCAACGTGCGATACAGCAGTGTTGCTTAAAACCGAATTCGGTTACGGCTGGGGCCGGGCGCGCGGCGCTGGCGTTTTGCGACCCATCAGCATGTCAAATATTGTGGTCTTGAATCCTGTCCAGGGCAAAATCATCAGTGAAGCATACGAAATCGTGCATCGAGAACCGGAAAATGATGTGGTCGGTGCAAACGACTACGATTTTTATCCAGATTTGCGCGACAGCAAGCGCGACGTGCTCACACCGCTCACGACTTTGCCGAAGGCAACCGCAAAGCGCATCGTCAATATGTTGAGCGGGAAGACATAGTTGCAGCCAAGTAAAATTATGAATAAATTTAACGAGTACGACGTTGTACAAACCACTCATAGCTTATCAGAGCAGGTACCCAGTGGAACCAAAGGAACGGTATTGCTTGTATTTCGCGATTTACCTTTTCAATACGAAGTAGAATTTTTCGATGGAGCAGAGTCTTTGGAAACGCTGACCGTGAAAGAAAAAGACCTTCAATGCTTTGGTTTGAGGGAATGAAAAAAAGCAAATGCTGGCTCTGCAATTGAAGGACCACGCGACTCGACAGCTGGACAAACAGGAACTTCGACTTATGATCGCCCCAAGCAAACTCTTAACGTTTCGCAGAATTGGATCAGCTTATTTTTTATGTTTCGTGTTGTTACTCGTAGGCTGCGGTACCACGCCTTACCAGAAGGATGGCACGGGTTATGTCACGGGTGGATATAAAGACGTAAAAATCGATGACAACACTTATGAAGTAAGTTTTTATGGCAACGCGTCAACTGGCAACGAGCAAGTGTGGAATCTGTGGATGCATCGTTGCGCGGAATTGACGCTCGAAAAAGGCTATGTGTATTTTTCAATGGAGCCGAAAAAACGCATTGCCGAAAATGACCACGACCCGCGCATGCGTCCCGCCATGTTGTTGGTGGATAGTGAAGATAATAAAAAAGGGGCATTTATTCAAACCAAAGGCGGCGGTACAACTTACTATTACTATTCTGTGCCGCAGACATACACAGTATGGTCATCGTCGGCGACAATCAAACTCTATCGTGATCCGTTGCCAACAAGCGTGTCGATGGCGCTGGATGCGGCGAAGCTGAAATCATTTCTGGCGCCGACATTGACAGGTAAGCCGCGCGACTTGCAGCGCATGGAATTGATTGGCAAGGCAGCTGTATATGGCAATAAACTATTTGCGGTATTAGCACCTACCGATGCGCCCGTGGTTAACAATATGAACGAGTTGCGCACATATGCTGAGCGTGAATACACGCCGTCCTCACTGCCGCCCGATATCGCGTCGAGCCTCGCGCCGCTTGCTGGCAAATTTGCAGCACGCAAGCACCAGATTCTCGCCATGACGGCAGAGAAGCAGCGCTTTCTGAACGCAGGTGACGACAAACCCCAAACGTCGTCAATGATGTCGGCGCAGTATATCCATCATCCGAACGGTTACTCGACGGTGATCACCCGCACTTTCTCCACGAATGTGTCCACACCAGGCAATCTGTTTGGTGCCACGCTGGACGTGGGCGGTATTTTCAGAGCGAAGTCGTCGTATACGATTGCGCTCAACAAACTCACTCTGCTTGAGCTGCAAAGCATGGCCGATCTGCAGGGCACTCCACAACAACCGAAAGGCGGATTCCGCTTTGTAGCACAGCGCATTGCCACCCCGCTTGATGAAGGGCTGACGGCGGCGGCAGCGCCCATGACACCGCAGTTCAGCGTCGCTTGTACGGTGGGCGAAACCAAGCTGGCGTCGCAACTGCATGCGAAATTAAGCGGCAATGCTATTGCCGTAACTTGTCAGCGCGAAGGCGGCAAAATTAAACAGCGCAACAAATTCTGGTTTCTGGAAGACTATCTTTGGTACCTTGCCGATTATGAGGAATCCGCAGGCAATTTGACGCGATATGTGTTGCGAGACATTAACGTCTCCCCATGAAATTTGTAAAGCCTAAAATACGCGACGATATTGGAATGTGTTCATGATTTTCTTAACGCCACACACACCATTAATCTCGTTTCATGAAAAGGAAAATTCGATGCACCACCCATTAAAATTGAGTACTTCAAGCCTCATAAAATCAGTCTCAACTTTTTTCGCCACGCTCAGTTTGCTACTTATCACCGCCTGCGCGACTGTGCCGCCACCCAATCTTGACATCATCAAAAACTATCAAAAAATCGGCTTAGTCCGCGTGACCAGTGATGAGCAATTATTTGTGACCAAGCGACGTTTTAATCGCGAAGGCGAAGGCCGCGGCAACTTGGCTGCATCGGCAGGTTTGCTTGGTGCACTGCTTGAGGAAGGAACACGCGAAGCGCGGCGCAGTGGCTTTGCGGCGACCCAGAAGCCGATCAATGATGCAGTAAAACGCAACATGCGTCCTGAGTTTGAAAAGCTTTTGTTTTCCACATTAGCGGAGCGACTTAAATCGCGAAACGCGCTGCGTTCGGAATGGTCGGTTGCGGAACAGGATGCTCTCGGCGTGGCGTATATGGAGTATGGCAATACACCAGCACCAGCAAAATTTTTAGACAATGCCCGCGCCAAATGTCCTGATTGCGATGCTGTATTGGTGGTTGATGCAGGGTTTGGCTTGCAAAAGGGCTTTCGTGCGTGCGCTGAGGCCGATGTATTGTTGATGTCGCTGCCGGACGGCAAAACTTGGCAGCGCACACGCTTTATCAGCGACGACAAAGATACAAAATTTCATCACTTGTACTATCCGGATGCCATCGCTAACGCAACCGTGATGGTGGATCGAATTCCGGCGCTGCTTCCGACGCTCGCCCAGCTGATCGCTCCTTGAATTGATCGCGTAATGTGTTATAAATTTCATTTCAACTCATCCAGCCGCAGCAAATGTTTCACACGTTCCCGCACAAACACAGCCGCGAGTACGACAGGGGCTAACATCGGCAGGATGAGCGCACCGAACTGGTAGGCGAGTGCTAAAAATTCTCGCGGCACGCCTTCAAAGCCGAGATTTTTGGGCATGCCTTCCACGGTGGGGAAGGCGATCTGTTTTAGCAAATCAAAAAAAACGCCCCACGCCTGAAACGGCATGAGCATAGCCAATCCCAGCAACAGAAATCGAATCTTTGAGCGTGCTGCCACGATCAGCGCGGCAAACACAGGCGCACCGTAGGTGTACTGGCGCGGGTCGATTTCTACCAATAGCTCGACGACTTTTCCGCCGAACGATGATGCGTCTGCACGCACCGGAAAAATAATCATGCCTGCGTTGATCTCGATGCGCTCCACGGTACGGCTTAAAAAAAATGATCGCGCAGCATCAAGTAAATGCGACAGCGCCCAGGTAATGGGATTAGCCAGAAAATGCCAGGCAATAAAAGCAATCGGCAAACAGATGAGCAAGCGCAGAATGAATTGCTTTAGCGTGAGTGGCAGCGCGAGCGGAAGAGGCACCGTGGCCGCGTTCATCGCCTTGACGTCGTCAGCCGACATGGTTCGCAACAGCGACGTTACCTTTGGCATCAGGGTTCGAACTGACCTCATCCACAGGCATTGAATTTTTCGGCATGGCGCGAATCCATAAAATCCACACAAATAGCACGTCCAGCATAATCAGCGCCTGCCACGCGTAAAGATGCATCCAGTGGAACACATCCATATTCCACTGCCCGATGTAGAACAGTGAAATCACCCGCACCAGGTTTAGCACCTGCACGGCGAACGCACCAATGACCATGCCCCATATCTTGTGCCGCCATGGTGCGGGAAAGGCCAGCATGGCGGCAATAAGAATAATCAGGGCTTCGATGCCGTTACAACCGGCTTCGACAGAAATGGCGAATGTGCCTTTCGCGGTCGCGAGCATTTTTCCTTGCGAGATCACGGTGGGATCGACCCATTGCAGCAGGTATGCGGCGGATTTGGTCAAGATTGCCGTCCACGGCAGCACGAAATACTGCTGCACGGGTGCCGTGAGTTCGACTGCGAACAGGACGGTAACAAGCGCTATGAATGTAAGTAAAAATTTGGCCATACGATATTGTACTTGCTGGGGAATCGTCGCTCTTACTGACACACTGATTTGCCGTCAAATGGTCAATCTGGGAAAGCGTGAACAACAGTTGACAAAAGTTCGCAATGCGCAATCGATTGCTTTGGTAATATCTAATCTACGTATGAAATATAAAAGTTTAAATACGGACGGATGGAAGATTATTGGCCGTGCTGCATAGATTTCATGCAAACACGAAGTCCAAACCAAACCAAACCAACATAAAACACAAGCAGAACAAAAATCTGGGAGGATGTTTGAACATCGTAGCGGACGTGGCACTCACAGCAAATATTCTGGTGGTCGATGATGATCCGACCATCCGTGAATATGTGCGTCTGCATCTGACGAGCGCCAATTTCGAAGTGGAAGTGGCCGGCGACGGCGAAACCGCTTACGAAATGGCACTGCTCCATCCGCCCGACCTGATTCTCTCTGACATATCAATGCCGCACATGGACGGCTTCCAGTTTCTGGAAAAAGTCCGCGCGTGCCCGGCACTCGCAGACATTCCCATCATTTTGCTGACGCAACATAGTGATGCTTCGGTATTTCGTCGCGGCATGGATTTAGGCGCTGATGACTTTCTCGCCAAGCCGGTTCGCCGTAAAGATTTATTGACCTCGATTTCATCCCGCTTAAAACGGCTTGAAGGCATGCGCCGCGCAGTTGAGCATATTCAACCATCCCCCACGATGCGCATTCTGAACGAACCCGCAGCGGATAGCATGACCGCTATTAAAACCAATATTGTGCCGCTTGTTTTGCTGACAGTGGAGCCCGAAAGTGTTCTGGGCACGGTACTGGTTTCGGGCATCAGCAATTTTTGTGCATATGTCAAGCGTCTAAGCGCAGATGAAATTGCCGAATTGCTGAATGCTTATTTCGCCAAAGCTTGTGAGCCATTGCTCGAACAAAGTGGCTGGGTGGTGAAATTTGAAGGCTCAAACGTGGTGGCAATGTTCGACGCTGCACGTGGCCAGGAGGTCAGTCACGCACAGCGTGCGCTAAAGGCTGCGCTGCTGATGATCAGCGCGGCGCAAAAATTTGATGCATGGATCAAGGAGCGTTTCGCGCAGCATAACCTGCCAGCATTTAGCATTGGTGTGGGCGTTCATAGCGGCATTATTCTTGTTTCGCAAGATAAAGCGGCGGCCACTCATATCGCAGGTGCAACGGTTAATCTTGCCGCGCATTTTAAAAAACTCACGGAGCAGAATTTTTGGAGCATTGTCGCCAGCGACGATACGCTGGCACTTGGGGGCACACGCATGTTGTGCGGCCAGACTTCGCAGGCGCGCCTTGATGCTCTGAAGGACACCGGCAACACAGACGAATCTTCATCGGGCCCGGTGGAAATGATTGCGATTGTCGAAGTGATGGGGCTCACCCCAAAAGTCGGCAGCGCTGACGAAGACAGGCTTTTTTATGATGGCTTGCAAACCGCCGTGGTTGCGAATTCGGAAGCATTGGCGAATCAAATCCATGACAACATTTCTGACAGCAACGATGCGCTATCTCAATTCGAGCAGCAGATCCAGCGCATTGACAGCGCTGCCAAAGCAGATAATGAAATTGAGCTGCAGGGTTACCGATTAATCAAGAAACTGGGCGAAGGCGGCATGTCGCAAGTCTTTTTGGCCGAACACACAGCGACCGGTGCTCAGCATGTGTTGAAGCTGATTCGCATCACTGAAGATGACGACGGCGAAATACTGCAGCGATTTATCAGCGAATACGCGCTCATTTCGCAAATTGATCATCCGAACGTGGCAAAAATTTTTGCGCAAGGATTCTCGACATCGCATGCTTATATCGCGATGGAATATTTCCCCGGCGGTGATCTGCGTCGATTAATGCAAGATGATATCGAAATCGATGTTGCACTCGCGGTGCTGATGCAGGTTGCAGGTGCACTGGGTGCCATTCACGAACGCGGTATCGTTCATCGCGATATGAAGCCCGACAACATCATGATTCGCGCGGATGGTTCGTTAGCACTGGCAGATTTCGGCATTGCGACCCTGAAAGACACGCGCCTCGCGATCACGGCACATGGAGAAGTTTTCGGCACGCCCGCCTACATTGCGCCCGAGCAAGCTTCAGCGCAGCCCACTGATCACCGCGCCGATCTGTACGCGCTCGGGGTGATGTTTTTTGAGTTGCTGACAGGCCAAAAACCTTATCGCGCCTCCAACACAGAGGCGCTCTTGTATCAGCATATGAAACTGGGCATCCCTGAACTACCTGCGCAATTTGTTCAACTACAACCGCTGGTAAATGCGATGATGGAAAAAGATCCCGGCCAGCGCGTTGCAAATGCGGGACTCATTATTGACATGGCCCTGGAAACATCCGAACAGTCTTTCTAGCATCAGCACTTTTTTTCAATACCGAACACGCGACAAGCAGCAAAGCACGCTTTACGAAATCAGCAACAGACAATATACAAACATACATCAATAACATCGAGCGAATATGAGCACCATGAGAAAAAACGCCTACTCTGTCGAAGTGATCGGGTTCAACCAAACCGAACGTATTGTGTTGTCAAGTATTTTTGGCTTGTCCGCGCGACGGCAGCCAAAATTCACACAGCACTCCAGCGTATCGTTTTCGCCGGATTTGTTTTTGGTTGATGCCAGCGACCAGCAGGCGATGGCGTTGTTCAACGAACGTAACGCTATGCGCCGGGTGCCTGCGATCATGATCGGCGAGAGTGATCATGACATGGGATTCCCGCTGTTGGCGCGTCCGCTGCAATGGACTCGTTTGTTCAAGGCATTTGATCTGGCCATCGCCAACGATACCGCCGCGCAAAGCGAATACGAAAAAACGCTGCCCAATATAATTCCACCAGCCAGCCTTGCGAACGCAGGTGTGCCGCTTGCACCAGTGTTTGCGCCAGTGTTTGCACCAGCGCCCCCTGCATCTGTTGTATCTGTGCCTGCGCCCGTCGCTGTCGGCATGACACCCTCTGTTACCGCTGCGCTGGCTGCATTTGAGCCAATCTCATTCTTAAAACCGGTCCAACCGCAACTTCCCACAATACTATCGCCACCAATATCAGCGCCAGTAACAACACCTGCGCCCACTTCGTTTCCGGATCTGCGCACCACTGTTTCCTCACGCATCGTGGCACCATCGCCTGCAACGCGATTGACACCATTGATGCCGCCGCCCATTCCGGCTGTTCC
>JANXWW010000239.1 GCA_025350945.1 Burkholderiales bacterium | reverse complement strand
AATATGTTCCGATGGGATTACGCATGATACCAATACCTTCGATTTCGGTTTCGAGTAAATCGCCGTGCTTCATCCATTCTGGCGGCGTGCGCGCGAAACCCACGCCTTCTGGTGTGCCGGTGGAAATAACATCACCTGCCTCCAAGGTCATGCCTTCAGACAAATCGTGAATCAATCGCGGGATCTTAAAATACAAATGTTTGGTGTTGGATTTTTGTTTTGTCACGCCTGATACGCGGCATTCGATATTCAAATTTGTTGCGTCTATTTCGTCCGCCGTGACGATACACGGCCCCATCGGGCAGGTACCATCCAGGCTCTTGCCTTTAAACCATTGTCCGCCGTGGCGACGCTGCACATCGCGCCACGTTACGTCGTTAATAATGGTGTAGCCGAAAATATGTTTCATCGCGTCGGGCTCAGCAATATTTTTTGCTGTGGTGCCGATCACGACGCCAAGCTCCACTTCCCAATCGAGCTGTGTAGAAATTTTTTCGTCAAACGGAATGACGTCGTACGGCCCATTCACCGCAGTCGGTGCCTTCGAAAAAAATACCGGATATTTCGGCAGCTCGCGGTCATCCTTGAGCATATTTCCACCTTCTGAAAAATGCTCCAGATAGTTCCAGCCAACGCAGAATATGTTTTTCGTCGGGCGCGGAATCGGCGCTTTTAACAGGGCTTTATTCAGCAAGATTGGCTCTTTTTTTGGCGCGGCGGCAATCTCGTGCAGCAGCGCCAGCGTTGGCTCGCCGCCGCGAATGATGTCGAGCATGGTTGAAACAATGGCGATGCTTTTTCGTGAAGTGCATTCGGCGACAATATCCAAAACTTGATCTTTGCCGATGAGAATTCCGGTTTTTAATTCTGTGGTGTTCAGGAGTTGATAGGTGACGAGGCGCATGAGGATTCCAGACCTTATAAATTTTTAAGCGGATGATCGTTGGGTGACCATGGGCTTATAAAAAAGTGTTCAATTCTCGTAGATTCAACTTCTGCGAGCGTAGCAGGTTTCCATTTCGGTGAATGATCTTTATCGATCAGCAGTGCGCGAATACCTTCGATGACATCACCGTGCTCAAACGTGCGTGTGATCAGATCAAGCTCCATGCGGAAACATTGCGCGAGCGACATGGTGGCAGCAGCTTCGATCTGGCGTTTGGTGACTTCCAGCATCGTGGGTGAACGTTTTCTGAGTGTGGCGATGGTGTTGATTGCCCAATCTGTTTTTTCACTTTCAAGCGAGGCAATAATCTCGATAACACTTTTCTTGTTCGCAAAATGGCGCTCGATGGAAGCGCGTAACGGCGGCAATATGGCAGGCTCAATCGGCGCACTCGAAAACTTTTTCACGATTTCGTTTATTGCAAGCACCGCCCCCAAATGCCAATCCACCAAACCATCGAGCGCATAGTCAAATTCAAACGCCGTTTCAGTCGCAACGTGATGCGTGGCGAGGCCCGTGTAAAGCGCATCCGCAGCCTTAATCATCTGTCCGGTGAGCCCCAAATACAGCCCGACTGCGCCTAAGCAACGCGATAAAAAATAACTGCCGCCTACATCGGGAAATAAACCAATCGCCGTTTCCGGCATGGCCATTTTTGTGCGCGCGCCCACGATGCGAATCGGCGCGCCTTGCGCCACCCCCATGCCGCCGCCCATAACAATGCCGTCGATCCACGCGATGATGGGTTTGCCGGTGTTAACGAGGTAGCGATGGATTTTAAAATTGAGTTCGTATTCCTGGCGGAAGAATTCTTGCTCTGCGTTTTTGTCACCTTCGTCGCCACGCTTTGCTGCATCATACAAAGCACGAATATCACCGCCCGCACAAAACGCTTTTTCACCTGCGCCGCGAAAGATTATCGCTTTGATATTGTCATCGCTTGCCCACTCGTCGAGCAGTGAAGACAGCTCGTGAATCATGTCATGTGTGAGCGCGTTGAGTGCTTGCGGGCGATTGAAGGTCAGGTACGCGATGTGGTTGCGGACTTCAGTGAGGAGGGGGTTTTGGTTTTTGTCTGACATCGCCAAAAGATTGAATCTATGAAGCTATAAATAGTAGAACTCGTTTATTAGCGGGCGTTTTAAAGCAAAAATGCTCCATAACGCCCGCCAATACAAGAGTTTCATAAAATAAAACTACCCATTTCTCCAGTTCGGCTTCCGCTTTTCCAGAAATGCAGAAACGCCTTCGGCCTGATCTGCAAAGTCAAAAAGATCCATAAACCGTTCGCGTTCCAGCGCCAATCCTGCACGACGTGGCACACCATTTCGTGCGTTGTGAATGAGTGATTTGCAGAATTCAACCGACTTCGGCGAGAGGCCCGCAACGCGTTCCGCCATCGTTTTTGCTGCATCAAGAGATTTGCCTTTTTCCACCACTTCTTCAACCAATCCAATTCGCAAAGCCGTTTCTGCGTTCACGCGCTCACCGGTGAGAATGATGCGTTTCGCCCAGCCTTCGCCCACCAGCCACGGCAAATTTTGTGTCCCGCACCCTGCCGGCAGCAGACCCACGCCCGCTTCCGGCAGCGCCATTTGCGCATGGGTTTCAGCGATGCGCATATCGCACGACAACGCGCATTCCAGCCCGCCGCCCATCGCGTAGCCATTCACGGCGGCGATGGTGACAAAGCGCGCATTCATCCAGGCTTCGAAGGCTTCGCCAAATGCGGCGATGAAGGCGCGCGCATTCGATTTATCTGCGGGGTTGTCAATTTTGAAACGCTTTAAATCCGCACCGGCTGAGAAAAACTTTTCACCCGCACCCGTAATCACCGCCGCGTAAATATGACGATTTGCTTCCAGCTCATGCGTGAGCGCCGTAAGCGCGTGAAGTGATTCCGGTGTCCATGTATTTGCGGGCGGATTGTCGATGGTGATGATGCAGGTGTGGTTTTCAATAACGTGCTTAATCATAAATTCTCATAACTAATCTTTTTTATACAGTTTGATGATGCTCGAAAAATCGAGTCCGCCGTTACCGTTTTCAGAATGCATTTGGTATAGCTGTTGTGCGGCCGCACCGAGCATCACCGGATGCTTGGCGGCTTTCGCGGCCTCGGTCACGAGCGTTAGATCTTTCAACATTAAATCCACGCCAAATCCGCCCGCGTAGCCGCGTGATGCAGGTGAATTTTCCAGCACGCCCGGATACGGATTGTAGGTATCCGAACTCCAGCAGCGCCCGCTGGACGTATTGGCAATGCTCGCAAATACTTTTGCGTCCATCCCCAGTTTTGCAGCGAGCGACATGCCTTCCGCAGTGGCAATCATTTCGATGGCCAGCATCATGTTGTTGCAAATTTTTGCGACCTGACCATTGCCCGCACCGCCGCAGTGAACAATGTTTTTGCCCATGCATTCAAGAATCGATTTTGCTTTCTCAAAATCCGCTAATTCACCGCCGACCATAAACGTTAACGTGCCTGCCTCC
>JANXWW010000228.1 GCA_025350945.1 Burkholderiales bacterium | reverse complement strand
TTCGTCGAAAAATAGTCGTCACCGCTATAATTTTCTTTATTGGTGCCGCTTCGGTTAGCATACGAAATCATGTTTTTTGGAAGTGATTGTGGGGAAAATTATTTTTGCGCTGCTGACCGCAGCGATAGCGTGGGTTTTATTCAAAGGCCTGACGAAAAAATCATCTGATGACGCGAGCCGTCGCGATGTACCGAAGCCAGACGGTGATAAAGCCAAAAATCTGCGTGCGCCCGAACGCATGGTGAAGTGTGTTCGCTGCGGTGTATTTATGCCCGAAACCGAAAGCGTTACCGTTGAAGGGCAAATTAGCTGCCGCGAACCGCAAGTATGCGCGCATGGGCGCATTTGATTGTGACTGAAGTTGCCTGACGACGTGGACAATCTTGCCTTGCAATGGCGCTCGCTGGCCTCCTTTGCCGTCTATCGTTTACTGATCGCGATAATGCTCGTCATCGGGTTTTGGGGGTTCAATCGCCTGCAGCTGGTGGGCGCGTCTTCGCCCCTGCTCGCAGGGCCGGTTATTTTTGCTTATGCGGTGGCCGCGATTGCGATGTTCGTGACGGCAAAAATGCGCGTCCCGTCTCCCGGTGTTCATCTCACCACACAGGTGCTGGTTGATGTGATTGGCTTGACCTTGCTGATGCATGCTTCTGGTGGTGCGCGTAGCGGCATCGGGCTACTGCTGCTGGTGACGTTGGCGGCAGCGGGCCTGGTGTCGCGCGGTCGCATGGCATTTTTCCATGCGGCACTTGCTGCGTTAGCGGTGCTTGGTGAGCAGGCATGGCAATTTTTGCAGCTTGATGCATCGGCAGGCGAATTCGTTCCGGCGGGTTTGCTGTCGGGCAGTTTTTTTGTCATGGGCGGTCTGGGTTATACGCTGGCAAAATATGCTACCGGCGTTGAAAAAATTGCCGAGGCGCGCGGCGTTGATCTGGCCAACATGGCCGAAATAAATCAGCTGGTGATTCGCGATATGCAGGATGGCTTTGTGGTGGTTGATGAGCAAGGCATTATTCGCCAGCATAACGAACAAAGTGAGGAAATGATCGCGGGACTGAAAGATTCAACCAACAGGCAAATTCTTGAAGTCGCGCCGCAACTTGCGGGTCTGCTCGCGCAATGGCGAAAAAATCATTCACGCATTTTTCCGATGGTGCGCGATGCCGTGACGCAGACCGATTATCAAGTGCGATTCGTCGCAGTGGGCGAAAAAAATCCGTCGCCGACAGTGGTGTTTATTGAAGATGCGGGCCGCATTCGTTCTCAGGCGCAGCAGATGAAACTGGTCGCGCTGGGACGTTTAACAGCGAGCATCGCGCATGAAATTCGCAATCCGTTATCGTCGATTAACCACGCAGCAGAATTGCTGCAAGAGGACGATCATCGCCTGCCTGGCGACGCGCGACTTCTCACCATCATTCAGGAAAACTCGCATCGGCTGGATCGTATGGTGCAAGAAGTATTGAATCTTAATCGCCGTGACCGCGCGCACCCTGAAGCCATCGACGCAAAAGCGTATCTCGATCAATTTTTGGCGGAGTTTATCGCGAATGAAAAAATATCTGCCAATGTGATGTCACTCACCATTTCAACTGCACGCCGCATTATTTTTGATCGCAGTCATTTGGATCAGATTTTATGGAATCTTGTGCGCAACGCCTGTCGGCACAGCAAAAAAGCAATCGGCAGTGTGAGCGTAAAATTGCTGGAAACCAATATATCGAATATGGCAAAGCTCACCGTGATCGATGATGGGCCGGGCGTTTCCACGGAAGCGCTGACACATTTGTTTGAACCGTTTTTTACCACCGAAACGTCCGGCACGGGATTGGGACTTTACATCGCACGCGAACTGGCCGAAGTGAACGGCGCGCATATCGAGTATATTGCCGACCGAACCCCTGCTGCGGCACGCGGTGCTGAATTTTGCATCACGCTTCAACTTCAATAAACGTTATACGCGCGTTTCAAATTAAACGAGAACGAGTTAACCCATGGCTGAAAAACATGTACTGATCGTTGATGACGAAGCAGACATCCGCGAACTCCTCGTGCTCACGCTGATGCGCATGGGCGTGGAAGCCGATACCGCCGCAACAGTCGAGCATGCTTTTGCGCGACTATCCGAGCGAAGCTACGACCTTTGCCTGACCGATATGCGCCTGCCCGATGGCGATGGTTTGATGATCTTAAAACACATCGCCGAGAATTACGGCAACACGCCAGTGGCCGTGATTACCGCCTTCGGCAGCACCGATAATGCGGTGGCGGCATTAAAAGAAGGTGCGTTCGATTACATCGCGAAACCGATTCAATTAAAGCAATTGCGCGAAGTCATCACCTCGGCCATGAATCTGCCGAAAACGCAGGATCGTCCCGAACGCAGCAGGCGTGCGAGTGGAGCCGACAAGATCGCCAACATTGCTGACGGCGGCCCACGTTTGATCGGTGAATCACAACCCATCGTGCGAGCCCGCGACATGATCGGCAAGCTCGCGCGTAGTCAGGCACCGGTCTACATTGCAGGTGAATCCGGTACCGGTAAAGAAGTTGCAGCGCGCCTGATCCATTCTGGCTCGGCCCGACGCGATGCGAATTTTGTTGCGGTGAACTGTGGCGCGATTCCGGAAAATTTGATGGAAAGCGAATTTTTCGGCTACAAAAAAGGTGCCTTTACCGGTGCGGATGCCGAGAAAGATGGCTTCCTGCATGCAGCCGATGGTGGCACATTATTTTTAGATGAGGTTGGCGATTTACCAATCCTGATGCAGGTGAAATTATTGCGCGTGATTCAGGAAAAGAAAGTACGCAAACTCGGCGATACATCAGAATTGCCGGTCGATTTTCGTATCATCAGTGCGACGCACAAAAACCTGGTGGATAAAGTGGCGGCGGGCGAATTCCGTCAGGATTTGTTTTATCGACTGAACGTGATTGAACTGAAAATGCCGAGCCTGCGCGAGATTCCGGAAGATGTGCCGCTCATGGTGAAGCTCGTGCTGGAACGTCTCTCGCAGCAAAGCGGCGTGCCGCTGCCGCAATTGGGTGACGACGCGATGAATGCGCTCATCAGCTACGACTATCCTGGCAATGTGCGCGAGCTGGAAAATATTCTTGAGCGCTCGTTGGCGCTGTGTGACGGCAAATTAATTCGCGAAGCAGATTTGTACCTGACCGAGACGCATACAGCAAATGGAAATGGCGGTAGCAGCAGCATTTCTGGCGAACGCACGCAGCCCCTCCACGAATATCTCGATCAGATTGAACGCCAGCAAATCATGAAAGCGCTGGAGCAAACGCGCTTCAATAAAACAGCGGCGGCGAAAGTGTTGGGCATTACATTTCGTTCGCTGCGTTATCGTCTGGATCGTCTTGGTATTGAATGAGGCATGTGGCGTCTGGTTGCAGGTGCTACCATCTGCATCCAGTTTCAAAAACCCCAGTAAAGGAAAACAATGCCCCACGGTTATGTGTGCGAAGCGGTCAATCCGGTCGAAAATGATTTTTCGGCGGATTCGCGTGACAAAGATGGCGTGCGTGTGGTGTCGTTCGACAACAAGCGCGCACTGACCGTTTATTTATTCTCGACGCACATTGTGCAGATCGAGGCGGTGAAGGACGCTAAGACCGGTGATGACCGGGGATTGATCACGCTTTCTTCGGGCTTGCGATATATATCGAAGCGAGCGGCGAGTGTGACCTGCGCGGAGTTGTTGGCGCAGACTTGAATGTTCTTTTGTTGAAATGAAAAAAAAGGCAACGTTTTTACGTTGCCTTTTTTAATTTGTGCCAGGAATCAAACTTTCGCTGCTTTTGTTACAGCCTTTGTTGCAGCCTTATTGCTCTTGTGCTTCGATTTGTGCGCATGTTTTTTATGCGATTTTTTCGATGCTTTGTGTGAAGCCTTATGCGATTTCGCGCTGGCTTTCATCACTTTCGCCGGTGCGGCTGGCGTTGCCACTGCGGTAGGAGCAGTCACGGCAGCGGTTGGTGCGGCAGGCGCTACTGGTGCGGCAGGCGCTTGCGCAAAGCCAATCGCGCTGGTCAAAAGGGTTGCCGCTAAAGTTGTGGCAAGGGCGGTGAGGGTGATCTTTTTCATTTGTGTTGCTCCAAGTTGTAAGAAGCAAATGCTTCACAGCGAAAAACGCGGCGCACCGCTGGGGGTTGACGTCTTTATGCGCGCGGAAAAATATTTAATATTTGTTGACAAATTTGTCAACAATTGCGAAGCGAAGATCAAACAAATCCGCATCGTCAAAATGGCGAATGCCGACAAACGCCGTCGCATGCCGCCCCCACTGTCGCATTGCGCCAGGGCTCGCGATCCCCATCGGCCAGAACAAAAATTGTTCGCCGCGCTCGGTGCCGTTGATGAGTCCATCGGGCTGAAAAATACTGCGTGTGTTGCCATCACCGATGGGAAGCGTGCGTAACTCGTTATCGTCGCGCCACGCATATGTTTTCTTTTGAATATTTTTATCTTCAGCGCTTTTACCATCAATGCTTTCCACGCTGGCTATATAGTGGCTCGCCGCAGCAATATGTAGAACAATTCGCTGCGCCTCGGTTAACAGCGGCGCACTTTTCGGCACAAAAGCCCATTCAACAGCGGCTTCAGGCGGTGGTTTCAACTTCACCCGCGATGTAGGAAAAAACAAGTGATAGCAACCGCAACCGTGAATCGAATCGTAAATAAGCGGCTTGCCATGATCATCAAGGGTCACGCGCCAGATTACGCTATCCAAAGCACCTGACAGCAAATCAAACAATTGCTTGCGTGGACGTGATGGAAACCATGCGCTGTAGACTAGCTGCGAATAAGTTTTGCCATTCATGCGCGTGTG
>JANXWW010000154.1 GCA_025350945.1 Burkholderiales bacterium | reverse complement strand
GCGGTGGCACCGATAAACGCTGGATTCGCTTCGCCATCAAAATTGCCAATCCACACCGCCAGCACATACGGCCCGAATACACCCACACTCCACGCATCGCGAAAGCCATAGGACGTGCCGGTCTTCCAGTGCACGGCGTGGCGTTGCGTGGCGAATGCGCTTTCATTCGGGCGCGGATTATCTTTCAACATATCGAGCGTGATGTAGGCGGCTTCTTCACTCATCAGGCGAATTCCCGGCGCGGCTTTTTCGGCTGCTGTTGAATATCGAATCGGCTTTAATTCACCGCCGTTCGCCAGCGCCGCATACAGCGTCACCATTTCTTCCATCGTCACTTCACCGCCACCCAAAACGAGCCCCAATCCGTAATGCGCTTCCGGTTTCATGCGCGTCACACCGGCGGCTTTCAGAAAATCGTAGAGCGACGGTTTGCTTAATTTTGCAGACACTTGCACCGCTGGAATATTGCGGCTTTTTATCAGCGCATCTTTCGCCGTGATCGGCCCGACAAATTGGCCATCAAAATTCTCTGGGCTGAACGGCCCAAAACTCGATGGCAGATCGCGCAACACGGTGGCCGGATGCAGCACACCCTGATCGATTCCCAACGCGTAGACAAATGGTTTCAAGGTCGAGCCGGGCGAGCGTTTGCCGAGCGTGCCGTTTACCTGGCCATCAATATCGGCGTTAAAAAAATCCGCCGAGCCCACCAATGCTTTGACTTCCATTGTGCGGTAATCGAGCAGCATGGCGGAGGCATTACGAATGCCAATGCGATTGTGGTTGCTCACATAGGCGCGCAAGTGACGCTCGAGCAAACGCTGCTGGCGCAAATCAAGCGTGGCGCGAATCTCAGTCGCTGATTCATTTTTTGCTTTTGCGCTATTGGCAATGCGCGCGCTGGCAAGCAAACCCTCCACGGCATGCGGTGCCAGAAAGGGTAGATCATCAATCACGCCTAATTTAAACGGCGCAGCAATTTGTGCCGCCTTGGCTGCATCGTCAGGATGCACCTCAAGCCATTCTTTAAACAATGCCGCGCGCGCTTCCAGCAAAGGCTCGCTATTGCCACCCCGACGCGCGGGGCTTTGCGGAATCACCGTTAATGTGAGCGCTTCGGGCAGCGTTAATTTCTCCGCGCGCTTGGAAAAATAAATCAGGCTGCCTGCGCCTACGCCTTCGATGTTGGCACCGTACGGCACGAGATTTAAATATGCCTCCAGAATATCGTTTTTGCTGTACGACATTTCAAGCTGTGCCGCGCGCAGAATCTGTTTCATTTTGCCCGCCACGCTGCGAGAATTCAGCCGATATTTTAAGCGCGCCAATTGCATCGTGATCGTTGAGCCGCCCTGTCGCCGCTCATTCGTAAAATAAGTGCGCCACGCACCGCGCCCCAGTGCAAAAGGATTGATGCCCGGATGCATATTGAAATGCCGATCTTCGTGCAGCAACGTCGCTTCAATTAACGTCGGCGAAATTTCGTTCAGCGGTGTCCACAGGCGAAATTTATCGTCGTCCGATAACGTGAGCCGCAGTAATTTTCCATGGACGTCAAAGATTGCGGTGGAAGAGGCGAAGGATTGTGAAAGCGGTGCGCGCGGCCATAGACGAATGCAGGTGAATGCGGCGATTAAGATCAACGCAGTGATCATGCAGAATGCGACATAACGCTTCATTCCCGCTTGTGCAGGAATAAAGCGTTTCAGTGCTAGCGGTTTTAAAAGTCTAATATCCACGGGCATTTACAGCCATTTTTGCTCTAAAACGCTCACGCATCCTAGGGTTTGTCCACCGTAATCTTCCCGCCCAACGACCGCGCCTGAATACTGCGGTCGTACATCGATTCCGCAAATGTAGGCGGCACAATAAAGCTGCCGGTGTTGGTGGCCTTGATGCGATAAATAAATGTTTTCACGCCCGGTTCCACATAGCCGTACAGCACAATGCGATCTTCGCGAATGTCCACATAGTCGGGGGCGAACGTGGATTTTTTCGAGCCGATCGGTGGCGTGTATGTTTCGGCTTTATCAACATTGTCAGCATTTTCGGCGGGCTCGTCACCGTCAGCAGGTGGCGCATCGCTCGTTATTTTGGGCGGTGCTGTGCGCGGCTCGGCGACAATTTCAAAACCACCCGGCAGTAAATCCACCACCGCAATATCGCCAACACCTTCGGCTTTCAGTGAGCGCATTTTCACCACCACTTCAATCTCGTCACCCAGCTTCACTTTGGTAATCGGCTTGCCGGTGAGGTCGGTATATTCGCGCAGTACTTCGATGCCGTTTTTAATATCCGTCGTCGGCAATGCGCGATCAAAACCCGATTGATTCACCAAATAATAGGCCGTCAAATCACCTTCAGCACCGAACTGTACTTTCGCCGCCGCATCCGTCAAATTCACACGCGGCATCAAGCCTGCGGGCAGGGTCAGCGGATTTACCTTTCCATCCTTCAACACTTCCGCAATCGAGAATTTTGGATTCGCCGTATTCACCGATGCACTCGCATACGCATCCAGCGCCAGAATCGCATAGCTTGAACTTAACGTATTGTATTGGCCCAATTGAATCGATTTCACCATCGTCGGCAA
Organism: Burkholderiales bacterium; assembly: GCA_025350945.1. Classification (GTDB taxonomy): domain Bacteria; phylum Pseudomonadota; class Gammaproteobacteria; order Burkholderiales; family Usitatibacteraceae; genus UKL13-2. Next base: position 2,013 of record JANXWW010000154.1, on the reverse strand, counting down.
CGCTTCCGGCGGCAATTTTTTCATGCGATCCGGGAAGTGTTTTGCGGTCAAATAAACCAGTTGCGCGTTATGAATCAGGCTGTCGTAAAAAGTCGCGTAGCGCAATTGTTCCGCGCTCACAATTTTCACGCCGGACATGATGGATTCCGCCGTTTTCGCTTGCTTCATCTGCTGATACGCGGCAGCTAAATACGCTGCTGCCAAATCCTGCTTCCACGTTTTCGCATGCACCGCTTCCAGACGCGCCTGCAATGCCGCTGCATAGTTCGATGTCACTTTGCCTTCGCGGGTCAGCAAATAAATCGCAAAAGCGCGAATGCGTTCATCGCTTAAAGTCTTGCCATCGGTGCTGGCTAATTGCTCAAGATAACCATCGGCTGCTTTCAACATATCGGCAGGCACCACCTGACCCCGCTCACGTGCTTCGATTAAAAACAGCGTCGCATACACGCTTGCAAATTCATTGACTTGCGCATTCGCGGCCCACATGCCAAAGCCGCCCTCTGCATTCTGACGCGAGCGCAACGTGGCAATCAATGCGGCTAAATTATCGGCGGCCTTAGCAGTTTTCAATTTGCCAAATTCCGCACGATTGCCCAGCACCACGGCGGGCACCGCCATGCTCACTAACTGCTCGGTGCAGCTATACGGAAAGCTGCCCAGATAGGCGGACAGCCCATTCGCCAGCGATAACGGCACATGCGAAACACTGGCGTCGAGCGTGCGATATTCCGCATACAAACTGCGCGTGACCGGCACCTCAATTTTCTTGTCCTTGAAGTCACCCGCGATCAGGCTCGTCGTGTACGGCACGGGTGGGCGCACGCTAATGTCTTCGCCGTATTGGCTGGATTTTGCGCCAATGCCTGCGCTGAAGGTCAATGTGCCCGACCCCAATTTATCTTTCGCGCGCACACGATATTTCGCCACGCCTTCGCGCAGTTCAGCAATCGATAAATTCTGTTTGGCATCGCCCACAATTTCAAAGTGTGCGGAGTTCACCAATGCTGCCGCCACGGTCGCGGTTTTACCGGAGCCCGTAAGATTATTCGCAATCCCCACGCTCACATCAAATTCATCGCCCGGTGCAACGACCACAGGCACATTCGGCGACAACACAAAATCCCCACGCGCCGTGGATTTTTTTTCGGTCACGCCAATCGCATCATCCGATACCGCCACCATCATCACGCGCATGGTGCCGTTGAAATAATTGGGCACGGTGTAGCTCAACTCCTGCTCGGTCGGGCCGATATCGATCAAGCCGCTCCAGTACGTCACGGGCTTATCGCGTTTACGTTTAAACGGATTCAGATTTTTGCCAATCGCACCCGCCTGATCGCCGCCCGGTGCGGCCTGCGCCATCAGGCGTTTGAATTCCGGCAAAATCAAATCCAGAATTTGCGAGGTCTTCACATCGAGCGCACGCTTCTGGAAAAAATGCCCCAGCGGATTCGCTGTCTTGTAATTCGCCACCTGCAAAATACCTTCATCGACCACAAACAAAACCGCGCGCGTGGGTTTGTCGGATTTCACTTTCATTTTCAATATTTCGCCCGGCTTCACGAGTGTCGGCGCATCCAGCGTGAGCTTCGCTTTACGCTGATCCAGATTCACCTGAAACGGCATCACGCCGACCGACAAGGGCGAAGAAAATATTTCATCTGACGCCGCATCGCGCACAAACGCGACGGACACATAACCATTGCCCTCAAAGCCCGCCGGAATTTTAATTTTCTGCACCGAACTGGTCGTGGTCGTTTTAAACCAACGTGATGCATGCACCTTGTCGCGCTCAACGGTAATCAAGCCCGCGCCCACATACGGCGCTTTAATTTGCAACTCGATTTCTTCACCCGGCGCGTAATCCGATTTATTCAATACAATCTGCAACTCGGCATTTTTTTCTAGCGAGCGCGTGAGGTTGGCTGCACCGGCAACGTTGTATTCAACCTTGGATAATTCCTGGCCTGCGGCATCACGCACCACCAATGAATACGTGCCGGGATCTTT
>JANXWW010000144.1 GCA_025350945.1 Burkholderiales bacterium | reverse complement strand
GGCGCACGATGGCTATAGAATTCGCGCTCTTCTTCCTCGGCGCCTTCGCGGATTTTCTTTTTGAGTGCGGTATTTTCAACCACTGAAAAATACCAGGGCTGGCGATTGGCACCACTGGGGGCTGCGCCTGCGGTAAGAATGCAGGCCTCAATTACACCAGCTGGAATAGAACGTGAAGAAAAATCACGCACGCTGCGACGACGCGACATATCGGCTAAAAACACCTCCGCACGATCCAACATTTCGGCTGGCGGATATTCGCGATAGTTTAATAAGCGAATGTGTTTTGGCGATTCGCCTGTCATGACTAATCTTTTTTAAATGCAGTATCACGCACAGTTCGGCGCAGCACCTTGCCCACATTGGTCTTCGGCAGCTCGCTCCAGAATTCAATAATTTTCGGCACCTTATAGCCGGTAAGATTGGCTCGGCAATATTCGAGCACCTTAGCTTTATCCAGCGATGGATCTTTTTTGACGATGACGACGCGTACGGCTTCGCCAGATTTTTCATCGGGCGCTGACACGGCGCAGACTTCCAGCACGCCCGGACATGCCGCCACCACGTCTTCCACTTCATTGGGATAAACATTGAAGCCGGATACCAGAATCATGTCTTTTTTACGATCCACAATTTTGAAATAACCGTTTTCATCCATCACGCCAATATCGCCACTTTTGAAAGCACCGTCTTTCGTTGTCACCTTCGCGGTTTCGTCCGGACGCTGCCAATAGCCCTTCATCACCTGCGGACCGTCAATGCAGATTTCGCCGGTACTGCCCATCGGCAAAATATTCTCGTTGTCATCGCGAATGGTGATCACGGTTGACGGCAATGGTAAACCAATCGAGCCGGAATATTCAGCAAGATCAGGCCGATTCGCGCAGGCACCGGGTGATGTTTCAGTCAGGCCATACGCCTCCACCAGCGCCTTGCCGGTCACGCGCTTCCACTGCTCGGCAACGGCACGCTGCACGGCCATGCCACCGCCCAGACAGAGCTTTGCATTCGAAAAATCGAGCTTGGCAAAATCGGCGTGGTTGACCAGTGAATTGAAAAGAGTGTTGACACCGGTGAGCACTGTCCAGCGGCGCTGCGACATATCTTTGATGAATGCTGTTAAATCACGCGGATTCGGAATCAGCACACTCTCGCAGCCGCGCCGCATGTAGACCAGGCTCGTCGATAGCGCAAAGATGTGATACAGCGGCAGCGGCTGAATCACCACCTCTTCACGCTCTTTCAGGATGTCGTGCATCCATGCTGATAACTGTTCAAGATTGGCAATGATATTGCGGTGCGTGAGCATCGCACCTTTGGAAACGCCCGTGGTGCCGCCGGTGTATTGCAGGAAGGCAATATCGCCAGATTTGATTTTTGGCACGCCGTAATCAGCGCCTTCATTTGCACCGCGCGCCATCGCGGACTTCAGCGTGACGGCACCGGCAATGTTCCACGATGGCACCGCCTTTTTCTTGTGCTTGACCACCCAATTAACGATCAACGATTTCGGGAATCCCAACAAATCGCCAACTTGGCTGGTGATGACTTGCTCGACATGTGTTTTCGCCACAACCTGTTCGAGCGTGGTGCAAAAATTTTCCAGAATCACGACTACCTTTGCGCCTGAATCATGCAGTTGATGTTCCAGCTCGCGCGGCGTGTAGAGCGGATTCACATTCACCACCGTCAAACCCGCGCGAAGCACGCCAAATAACGCCACCGGATACTGCAAAATATTCGGCAGCATGATTGCGACGCGATCACCTACATCCAGCTTCAATACGCCACGCAAATAACCTGCAAATGCCCGCGTGAGTTTATCCAGTTCGCCGTAGGTGATGGTTTTGTCCATGCACGTGAATGCTGGCGCGTCAGCGTATTTTTCGCAACTCTGATTAAACACATCTTTGATCGACGAATATTTATCCGCATCGATTTCTGCCGGAACGCCGTCGGGATAAGACTTCAGCCAGACGTGTGCTGCTTTGTTTGATTCAGTTGCAGATGCGTTCAAAACGGTCTCCTCGTTCATGCGATTTTTTGTATGATTTTTTGTGCAGGTGCAGCATTTATTGCGCTACTTTTACGCCAGTTGAAATCTTAACTGAATGTAGCGCGAATGAAAAACGAGGATGAAATTAAACGAATAGTGTGTTTGCTCTAAATGTTGAATATAAGGTACTGGTATAGCTTCATCCGCAGCGCCCACGATATTTTTTTGCATCACGTTTTTTTCTTGTGATTTTGGGCCATGCGACTTTCACGGACTTTCATGGATTTTTATGGGCTTTAGTTTTAGCGCAAATTTCCCAACAAACCAACAATTTCCAGGAGCAAAAAAATGGCAAAACGACTCAAAAAAGCAGCCGCCGCCGCGAAAACAGCAAGCGGCGCAATGGGTACCTTAAACCAAATCAGCGAAAAAGTAGCCGCCATGGCATCCAGCCTTTCCGAGCAGCCCTCAGCTAAACAAGTGATGGAGTCTGCTCAACAAATCTGGCTGGCCGGTCTGGGCGCGTTCTCAAAAGCGCAAACTGAAGGCCGCAAAGCATTTGACGGTCTAATAAGCCAAGGCGAAAAACTCGAACAGCATACCCGCCACGTGGCCGAATCCACCATCGAAACCGCGAAAGAACAAGCCAGCAAAACCATCGGCATGGCCACCGGCAAATTCGACAAACTCGAACAAGTATTTGAAGACCGCGTGCACAAGTCACTCAGCCGTTTGGGTGTATTGACGAGCAAGGACGTGGAAGCATTGTCTGGCCAAGTCGCTGAATTATCGGAAGCGGTACGTGGCCTGATTGCACAGGAAAAACGCGCGCCCGCTAAAACCGCCGCCAAACCTGTTGCTAAAAAACCAACTATCGCCAAACGTGCTGTTCAAGCTAAGAAAACCATTAAAACAGCCGTGCGCCCAATTGTGAAGAAGGTCGCTGCAACCGCCAAGAAAGTGGTTCGTAAGAGCAAATAAGTTCGGCGAATCAATCTATCGGCAAGTACAAAATACCGCAAAAACCAACATCTCCTCCTCATCCTAATTTACCAGGACGATTCAAGTCCAAACCGTATGGTTTGGACTTTTTTTTTCCCACCAGCACGGCAAATTGATGGCTTATTCGTCATCCCGCAGCACGCGTTCCACCAGCTTGGTGTAAGCCTTCATCGCATCATCTTTCGTCAATCCCTTGATTTTCGCCCACGCATCGTATTTTGCGCGGCCTCTAATATCAGTGAAGCCCGGTTTGTCGCCCGCCACATCGCCTTCTGTACCCTGCTTAAAATGCGCGTAAAGGCGCAGTTTTAGCTCATTACTGGGCTCAGTTTTGGCTTTGGTGACATCTTTTATAGCTTTTTCAAATTGCTTTTTGATATCTGACACTCGTTTTCTCCTCGATATTCGTTTGGACGAAAATTGCATCGCCATTAAAGTGGCACCAGAGCGCAAATAGTTGAATTTTATTTGGGAACAGGGGGGAATACCTTGTTAGGGGGTTTTCAGAACAGTGCATACCAGCTAAAGTAACTGTAACGGAATCGGTTCTGGTCTGCAATTCATCGAGAATAACAAGAACGATGCTGAGAGTGATGGTCGGCACCTGCCGAATTTTAATCCATTCGAAAAAACGAC
>JANXWW010000095.1 GCA_025350945.1 Burkholderiales bacterium | reverse complement strand
GGTGAAATGGCGGCCTCGCATTACAAGCTCGCGATTCTCGCCTCCAATATTGAAGATGAACCCAACAACACAACACGCTTTTTGGTGTTGGGAAGTTATGAGCCGAAGCAATCCGGCTTCGATAAAACGTCCCTTGTGCTGTCGGCCACCAACCGTGCTGGCGCGGTATATGAAATGCTCACCCCATTCGCACAGCGCGGCGTGTCAATGAGCAAATTCGAATCACGGCCATCGAAAGTAGCGCTGTGGGATTATTTATTTTTTGTCGATATCGAAGGCCATCTGGCGGATGCAAATGTTGCTGAAGCGCTGGTTGAAATCAAAAAAATTGCGGGATATGTGAAGGTATTGGGCTCTTATCCGACGGCTGTTTTGTGAGGAAAATAATGAAATCAATACGCACTAATATTCTGGGCTGTATGTTCATTACGACATTGGCTCCTGGCCTATGCAGCGGCGATGAACTGCTTTATAAAATGAAGTTCATCGGCCCCACGGTGACGACGACTAACGGCCCTGGTAATAGTATCGTCGCGACCGAGCACACCTACAATCTTGCAGGAAATAATGGAACGCTAACAATTACGTGCAAGAAGTCAGATACAAATAGATGTCACTATCTCCTCTGGCAGGTTACATCGAAAGATGCAGGCTCAACAGAGACAAAGATTTTTGAGCGGGCGTGGGCTTTTGTATTGGCTGCGGGAGAAACTAAAGTCGTAAAGCCCGCGCTCGAAGGGTCGTCGTATTGCCACGCCTCAGACAAATTGCCGGACTCTATCGCATGTACTCGCACAAAAATACGAATCCTATAAGTTATTAAATATGAATCCCTCCGCTAACCTCTCAGATCTCGCTCCCCAATACATTCGCGACATCGCGCCCTACCAGCCTGGCAAGCCAACATCCGAACTGGCTCGTGAATTGGGTTTGAATGAAGCCGATATTGTGAAACTGGCGTCGAATGAAAACCCGCTGGGCGTAAGCCCGAAAGCAATGGCGGCGATTCAAAAAGCATTACCTGAATTAGCCCTTTATCCAGACGGCAACGGTTTCGAATTAAAAGCAACCATTTGCAAAAATCGCGGCGTGGCGATGGAGCAGATTATTCTTGGTAACGGCTCGAACGATATTCTTGAACTTGCTGCTAGAACTTTCCTCGTCCCGGGCGATGCGGCGGTGTATTCGCAGCATGCGTTTGCGGTCTATCCGCTGGCGGTAAAGGCGGTCGGTGGCCGCGGCATTGAAGTGCCTGCGGTTAACTTTGGTCATGATCTGGAGGCGATGCTTCACGCGATTACGGCAGATGTAAAACTTGTCTTTGTCGCCAACCCGAATAATCCCACCGGCACGTTTATCGACGCCGCGCGCGTTCACGCATTTTTGTCGAAAGTGCCGCGCAGCGTGATCGTTGTTCTCGATGAAGCGTACACAGAATATCTGCCGCCCGCGTTGCGCAATAAAACGGAAGCATGGCTCGCGGAACTTCCGAATCTCATTATTTCACGCACGTTTTCCAAGGCCTATGGGCTCGCTGGATTACGCGTTGGCTACGGCTTGGCGCATCCTGACGTGATTCAATTATTCAATCGCGTTCGTCAACCATTCAACGTCAATCAGCTTGCACAAGTGGCTGCTGCAGCAGCGTTGAACGACGATGAATTTATCCAGGCGAGCTTTGACACCAACACACGCGGCATGACGCAATTAACCAACGCATTTAAAAAAATGAACCTGGAATTTATTCCGTCATTCGGTAATTTTGTGTGCGTTAAAGTCGGCGATGCGGGCCCGATTTTTCAAAAGCTGTTGAAGCAAGGCGTGATCGTGCGACCCGTGGCGAGTTACGACATGCCTGAATATTTGCGCATCTCGATTGGTACTGAAAGTCAGAACGCGCGGTTTCTGGATGCGCTCGCTAAAGCTCTAGGGCAATAGTGCTTTTTATGGCATAGCGCAGCTAAATACATGATTATATTTAAACGTCTCGTCATTGTTGGCGTTGGCTTGATCGGCGGCTCGTTTGCACTCGCGTTGAAACGTGCAGGCATAGTCGTCGAAGTGATCGGTGTGGATCGCAATTGCGCTGCACTTGATGATGCACTACGATTAAACGTTATCGACACTGCCGCCAGTATTTCAGAGGCGCTCAAAGGCGCAGATTTGGTTTTGCTCGCGGTGCCTGTGCGACAAATGTCGGCTACGTTCGCGCTCGTTGCGCGTGACATTGCAGCGAACACAATCATCATCGATTGCGGCAGCACCAAGCGGGATGTTATCGCTGCGGCACGCGCAGAACTCGGCGAAAAAATTTCGCGATTCGTGCCAGCACATCCAATTGCCGGACGCGAAACTTCTGGTGTTGGCGCAGCTGATGCGATGTTATTTGATGGCAAAAATGTGGTGTTGACATCGCTTGAAGAAAACTCAGCTGAGGCTATTGCACGCACCACTGACATATGGCGTGCATGCGGTGCCAATGTTGTCACGATGACCGCCGCCGCCCATGACGCTGTATTTGCGGCCGTGAGTCATTTGCCGCATATGCTCGCTTTCGCGCTCGTGGATGAATTCGCCGCGCGAGCAAATGCGAAATCACTATTTTCATTTGCCGCGTCCGGCTTTCGTGACTTCACACGCATTGCCGGATCAAGTCCTGAAATGTGGCGCGATATCGCGCTCAATAATCGCGATGCGCTGTTAACGGAAATGGATGCATACATCGCCAAGACGCAGCAATTACGAACGCTTATCGCGAATCGGGACGCGGCGGAATTGGAACACCTGATGCAACGTGCACGCGAAGCGCGTGCAAAATGGCTGGCAGGTGAACTGAATGGTTTTCGTGATGAATCGGCTTAATTAAAAATATCAAATAAATGAAAAAACGTGAATCAATAAATATTGGCCCATTTGTAAAAGCGCAAGGCACAGTCGTGCTGCCCGGTTCGAAAAGTATTTCGAATCGCACGCTGCTGCTGGCCAGTTTATGTGCGGATGAAACCATTGTTCGTAATCTATTGAAATCGGATGATACCGGCGTGATGTTGGCCGCTTTGGCCAAGCTGGGTGTCGCCATCACGCCGCTCGGCGATGGTGATTTTCGCATTGTAGGTTGCGGCGGAATTTTCCCCAACAAACAAGCCGATTTATTTTTAGGCAATGCAGGCACTGCGTTTCGCCCACTCACTGCAGCGCTCGCGTTTCAATCAGGATATTACAAATTGTCCGGCGTGCCGCGCATGCATGAGCGACCGATTGGTGACTTGGTTGATGCACTCAACAGTGTCGGTGCAGAAATAAAGTGCACACAAAACACCGGTTTCCCGCCGCTTGAAATGTCTCCGTTTAAATCGACTAACGCAGCCCGAATAAAAGTACGCGGCGATGTGTCGAGTCAATTTCTTACCGCACTGTTGATGGCCTTGCCGCTGCTAAAAAAACAAATCACGGTGGAAGTTATTGGCGAATTAATTTCTAAGCCCTACATTGAAATCACGCTTAATTTGATGGCGCGATTTGGCGTGAATGTTGAGCGCAATGAGTGGCGCGAGTTTGTGATTTCCGCCAATGCCGCATACAAATCGCCACGCGAAATTCATGTGGAAGGTGATGCATCCAGTGCATCATATTTTCTCGCAGCGGGTTTGATCGCAGGCGGGTCAGTAAGAGTGAAAGGTGTCGGCAAAACCAGCATCCAAGGCGATGTACGATTCGCCGAGACGCTCGCGTTAATGGGGGCCACGATCACGATGGGGGATAACTGGATCGAAGCTCGAGCACCCTCGTCCGGAAAATTGAAAGCTATTAATGCAGACTTAAATCACATTCCCGATGCGGCCATGACCATCGCGATTTGTGCGTTATTTGCAGAGGGAAAAACCACGATTCGCAATATCGCTAGCTGGCGCGTGAAAGAAACGGACCGCATCAGTGCGATGGCGAATGAACTGCGAAAAGTGGGTGCCACGGTTGAGGAAGGTGCTGATTTTATTCTAATCACGCCACCTGAGAAACTTATTGCCAATGCAAAAATTGACACCTACGACGATCATCGCATGGCGATGTGTTTTTCATTGGTAGCGCTTGGCGGCGTGCCGATCACGATCAATGATCCGGGCTGTGTCGCGAAAACATTTCCGGATTATTTTTCGGTGTTTTCAACTATTGCGCGCTGAGATTTTTAAAATTTTTGCGTGAAAAGCAATATGCTTTTCCATAAATGACGCAATGAAATAGTAGCCATGATCGTAGCCCGCATGACGATCCAACATTAACGGCTGCTTCGCAATTGCACACGCCGATGCAAATTCATGTGGAAGCAATTGTTCCGCTAAAAATTTGTCGCCTAATCCTTGATCGATCAAAATACCGTCAGGGAAGGGCGTCTGCATTTGCAGCATGAGCACGCTTGCGTCATGATTCGCCCATACAGTTTTATCATCGCCAAGATAATGTGAAAACGCCTTCTCGCCCCATGTGCATTTTGTCGGCGCAACGATGGGCGCGAATGCGGAAACGGATTTAAAAATATCGCAATGACGCAACGCCAAAGTTAGTGCGCCATGCCCGCCCATTGAATGCCCAAAAATGCCAACACGATTTTTGTCCAACGCGAAGTTCGAAAAGACGATGTCGAGTAGCTCGTCAACAATATAAGTCTCCATCCGAAAATATTTCGACCACGGCGCTGCGGCGGCATCCAAATAAAATCCCGCGCCTTCGCCAAAATCCCAATCAGTCTTAGCACCTGCAATACCCGTTTCGCGCGGGCTGGTATCTGGCGCAATCAGCATCACACCATGCGCCGCCGCAAATTTTTGTGCGCCTGCTTTGATCGGAAACGTTTCTTCGTTGCAGGTCAAACCGGCGAGATAAAACAGCGCAGGAACTTTGCCGGTTTTTGCTTGCGTCGGCGTATAAACCGAAAACTTCATCGGCAAGCCAATCACACGAGATTGGTGTCGATAAAACCCCTGCGTGCCGCCAAAGGTGGCGTGCTCGCTAATCGTTTCAATCATCAATACAACACCACCGAACGAATAGATTCACCGCGTTTCATCAGATCAAATCCTTCGTTAATTTTTTCAAGTGGCATTGTGTGCGTGATTAAATCATCAATATTCAATTTGCCCTCCATATACCAATCAACAATTTTTGGCACGTCGGTACGACCACGTGCGCCGCCGAAGGCTGAGCCGCTCCAGATGCGGCCGGTGACCAATTGAAACGGACGCGTGGAAATTTCCGCTCCGGCTTCGGCCACGCCGATAATCACCGAGCGGCCCCAGCCTTTTTGGCAGCATTCCAGCGCTTGACGCATCGTTTTGGTATTGCCGATGCATTCGAAGCTGTAGTCGGCACCGCCATCAGTTAATTGAATAATCGAATCGACCACATTTTCGTAATCTTTCGGATTGATGAAATGGGTCATGCCGAATTTTCGCGCCATCGTTTCGCGGGCTGGGTTTAAATCAACGCCGATAATTTTGTCTGCGCCGACCATTTTGGCACCCTGAATTACGTTCAGTCCAATACCACCCAAGCCGAATACCACCACGTTCGCACCCGCCTCAACCTTCGCCGTAAAAATCACCGCGCCCACACCCGTCGTCACGCCGCAACCGATGTAGCAAACTTTATCGAACGGCGCATCTTCACGAATTTTCGCCAGTGCGATTTCAGGGGCCACGATGTAGTTTGAAAACGTGGACGTGCCCATGTAATGAAAAATCGGCTTACCATCAATTGAAAAGCGACTCGTGCCATTCGGCATGAGGCCTTTGCCTTGGGTGGAGCGAATCGCCTGGCAAAGATTGGTTTTGCGCGATAGACAAAATTTGCACTGCCGACATTCCGGTGTGTAGAGCGGAATCACGTGATCGCCTTTTTTGAGCGAAGTCACGCCCGCGCCCAGGTCGACGACAATGCCCGCACCTTCATGGCCGAGAATTGACGGGAAGATGCCTTCCGGATCAGCGCCTGAGAGCGTGTAGTAATCAGTATGGCAAATGCCGGTCGCCTTGATTTCCACCAGCACCTCGCCCACCTGTGGTCCCTGCAAATCAACTTCTTCGATGGTGAGTGCAGCACCCGATTTCCATGCGATAGCGGCTTTGGTTTTCATGCGGCGTTCCTTGGCTATAAATGATGATTATTTTTATTATCGCGGAAAAGCGCTTACATCTGCGGTCATTGTAAAGATGGCTATTTAGATTTTTTGTTACGCGAACGCCGCCCCGATGCAATATGCAACACTAGCAATGGCAATGCCGCGATGCCGATTATGCAGTGCGCTGCGCTGATAATGGGCCGCGATTCTTCGCCGCCGAAATAATAGAGCGCATAGCCGGTGAGTGTGAGCCACATCATTAGCGCCACCATGCTGCTGCCGGAGATGCGGTTTTGATGATGCTGCCACGCGCGGCGAATGTGGCCGAGCAACAATGAGCCGAAGATGACGAGTGCGGCCATGGCGGTGAGCCCATGCAGCTTTAACCACCATTGCTGTAGCGGGTGCGGGCCCTCGCCGAAGTCCGTTTTCACGGAAAAAAAATAATGAAAAACAAGCCACAGCGCACCCGATAAAAATAGCAGGGAGAACGAGATCGTGAGCCAGAGCCGATGTTGCGGGCCGAGACGATTATCGATGATGCGTTTTTTGTACATTGTTTTCTTGTTATTAAATTCGCGTCAATTGTCCCGCGCCATCCAGCAGCGCGACGTGCGCATTAAAATGATTTAGTGTGGCGATTACTTCTGCGCTGTTGATATTTATCAACCACACGATTTTAGTAAGCGCATCCGCGACAGCACACGAAGTTGCAATGACGCTAACTGACTCATATTTTAATTGACCTTGGCTGCCCGCAATCGTTTCAGCCGCAGCATAGTACATCGCACTTGTCGCGCAGCTCAAATTTTCCAGCGTCGCGATAGCAATAACCTGATTGGGCTCTGATGGCACACGCACCGCCACAGTGTGTTCCAGATCGCCAAATACGCGCAAGTCACCGCCTGCATTCACCACGCCTGCCCTCACGTTGTGCAATTCAAGTGCGGTCACGGCGGCGTCGACGGCATAGCCTTTGGCAATGCCGCCTAAATCAATCCACACGCGTTTTAGAATGCGGACTTTATGGTTTTCTTGCATTGAAATACTCGCAGCAAGGCTTGATGCAGTCGCAGGAATTTCGCCATTTACCGGCATGGGCAACACGCCGCGTTGTACAAGCGCAGGTGCAACAGTGGGGTTGAATGCGCCATGGGAAAGCGCTTCTATTTCAAGCGACAGCGACAATGTTTTCCATGTATCAGGTGATATGCGCAGTGTAGTGCCCACTGCGGCATTGGTAATTGCCGAGAGATCACTCGCACGTTCGTGAAAACTCATCGCGTGATGAATTTCCTCAACGCGTGCGAATGCGGCGTCAGTGGCGTTGACAAATGCTGTTTCGTTGTCCGTTTGTATCGCGATTTCAACGACGGTGCCCAGCAGCGGCTTGGCGCGCTTGCGTAAATGTGCTGTTGTTGGTGGCGTAAGAAGCGCGTTCAAAACTTTCCGGCCGCTTTCATTTGATCGACCACCGCGACAATTCTGCGCACGCCATCGGTGATGTGCGTCGCACTCATGGTGGCGCCGCTGATCGAGGCAATATCTTCGCTCACGCGCAGCCGACTCGATTTATCTTTACCGAAAAATTGTTTGCGCCATGCGGGCAGGCGAACTTCATAGCCGTGGCTCTCGCGATAGGCCAGAATTTCAACGTTGCGGATTTTGCCGTCGTAAGCAATGCCGACCGCATAATCGATCAATTCAAATTTCCCGATCACACTATCAAGCACGACAACGCCAAGCGGCTTGTCACCATTCATCGCGAGCAATGATCGCCACAACACCGGCTTGGCAGGCAAGCCAGTGACGGTGGCAACATTGCGAACTTCATCGGCACTGAGTTGAAATACGCTTTCCTTAAATTCAGTTGCATCAGGAAACGCGCGTTTCGCTGCTTCGTCCACCGTCGCGTACTGGCCCGCGTAAACAGGTGAGACGATAACGATGGCAGCAGTGGGTAGCCAGGTCAGTGCAGATTTCATTTTATGAATTAAATTAAAACGAAAAACCCAAACCCAAATTGATGCGATCAGAATCTTTCACAATTTTGTATTTTTGGTAATCGGCTTTGAGCACAACAGTCGGCGCGATATTAAAACTCACGCCCGTTGTCCAGATGGTTTCCGTGTCATACGCGGTGACGTTCTGGCCTGCGACCACGCCATCAAAACTGCGGCCTGTATTAATGCGCTCGATGCGGGTAAATGGCGACAGACGGTAATCACCACTCAACGGAATTTTATATGCAGCTTGCGCGTAATAGCCATCAAATGATTTGGGCACCAGATACGGCGCGCCGGAGAAACTGGCATTCAGCGCGCCGGCACCAGAGATGGTGCCGCGCGCATACACGGCGGCGAAATCCCATGCGCCCGGTGTCCATTGCACGTGAACATCAGCGAGCGTGGTGCGTGCATTAGGCGCTAAAAATCCTTTGGTGCCGTGGCCTGCTTTGCCGGTGGTGAAGCCTGCACCCACGCGCAATCCCGGAATGCCGCGCCAATCGAGCGCGCCAAAGAATGACAAATCTTTTGACCGCGCCAGTTGGCCTTCCTGATGCAGGGTACGCAATGGCGATTCAACACCTTCGACCTTGAGCGGATCCCATTTGCTGAGATCAAAGCCGGTGGTAATGCCGGTGCTCCAGGAAATACCGTTGTCCTGTTCACCGAATAATTGCACACCAGCTTCACGCAGCGTGGAAGGGATGATGGCAGTTTCAACTGTCGGGCGATTCACGCTGTAGAACGTATGTGGCTCGTGATTCTGGTTGATGAGTCCGAGCGGAATTAAAAACAATCCTGCACGCGCGCCGAACGAATCATTGAAGCGATGCTCAACAAATACTTGCTCCACCGCAACTTCACCGTTGTCGCTGGACGATTTCACGGCATGTTCAACTTCCAGCTCGGCAACGACTTTGGTTTTCTCATTGAAGCTGTGCTGGAATCCCGTAACAAATCGCGCGACATCCGCCTGGGTCGCCGATGAATCGCGGCGCGGACGGCTGTAATTGATTTCGCCGTAAGCGGTAAGTTGCGTGCCTTCTCCCAGGCGAGATGATGCGGAAACAGGAGCTGCTGCTTGCGCTATAAGTACTGGCGTCGCATCCTGTTTTTGCTTCATCTGTTTCAATTCGGCTTTTACTTTTTCCAGCTCGCCTGCCAGTTGTTCAAGCCGGTTGAGCAATTGGGTTTCGTTGCTTTGTGCGAACGCATTGGCGCTCGCGAGTGCTAACGCAATACTCGTGGCGATAGCTAAAGGAAGTTGTCGATTTTTTGTTGCGTGCATGTTTAACTTTCTGATGTAGATCGATGTAATGAAATTTTTAAGCGACATAGCGTAGCGAGCCGAACAGTCCTGCCGCTTCACCTTCCGTACCCGCCGCAAAATAGAGCGCGTTGGTGTCACCTAAACTCGCACCATTGCCAAACATGAGCCCCCATATGCCGTCCAGGCCGATCACATTGCCGCTCGGATCACGCATGTAGTCGATGAAGCGGCCGGTTACTTGATTGAAGGCAGCAATTTTTCCGGCTCCGCCAAAATTTGAAACCAGCAACATATTGGAAAGCAGTCCGAAATTCGCCGGTGCAATCGCCACACCCCACGGCGCATTCAGGCGGCCCAAGTCTTCATAGACGCGAATGAGCTCGCCTTGCGGGTTGTATTCCACCAACTTGCCGCGATTGGGAAATCCGCCTGCTTTGTCTTCGCCAGCAGCGTCGAGCGAATCCTCCTTGGATGCAAAAAATTGTCCTGCACTGACGATGAAACCTTTATCGTTGCGCAAAATCTGGCTGATGCAATACATCACAAATACGCGGTCATTCAGCACATGAATATTGAACGGTACAGGTTCACCCGGACGCGGTTTACTGCCGCCATCGGGATTGGTGCGATCACGTAACTCACCTGTGGCGAAAGGATTCACGAAGCCTTGCGTGGGCGTAAGCCGCCAGTTTTTATCAAACTGGCGGATCTGCGGGTCGGTACCGAAATCGGCTGTCCACATCACATCCCAGGTATCGGTTTTTACCGCCACGCCGAAAAATGACATGCCCTGATCGGCCCCGTTGAACACTAATTGCGAAGGGCCGTTTACGCGCACTGTACTGCCAGTCGCCGCGCGATCAGTCCATGCGGAGATGGTGCCGGAATCGGTGACAAATATGAATCGGGCGGAGCCATCGAATAGTACCGTGGCACCGTTTGCCGTGGCCGTCTGTTGGCTGACGCGAAAATTGTTTGAATCAATCGGTGCACCATTAAACGCGGTGCCAGTCACTTTGCCGATGCTATCTGCAGTAGTAAGCGCATCGGCTCCCGGCAAATAAACTTCAGCCAATCCATCCTGAAACAATGTGCGCAAGGCTGTGTTGGGCGAGGCGGTCACATCGCCCACAAATTGATACGACGTACCGCCCGCCGTCACCCAAAAATGTCCACCAGCGCCCGCCGGCCGAATCGCGATTCCCCATGCATCGACCATGCCGTCAAAGGTGAACGGCGCGCCATA
>JANXWW010000081.1 GCA_025350945.1 Burkholderiales bacterium | reverse complement strand
GATGAAAGAGTATTACAAAAAGCCTGATGCCACTGCCGAAGTGATTGATGAGAACGGTTACTTTCGCACCGGTGATGCGGGCTTTTTCGATCCGGACGGTCATCTCAAAATTATTGATCGCGCCAAAGACGTGGGCCGCTTAAAAGACGGCACTTTATTCGCACCAAAGTATCTTGAAAACAAATTAAAGTTTTTCCCGCATGTAAAAGAGGCGGTCGCGTTTGGCGATAAATCCGACAACGCCACCGCGATGATTAATATCGATATGGCAGCGGTAGGAGATTGGGCGGAACGGCGCAATTTGGGCTATGCGGGATATGCAGATTTGGCCGCCAAAGCGGACGTGTATGAGCTGATCCGCGACAGTGTGGCCAAGGTAAATTTCGATTTGGCGAGTGACCCTAATCTGTGCGGCTCGCGGATTAAACGTTTCGTTATTCTGCACAAAGAACTTGATGCCGATGATGGCGAGCTTACGCGCACGCGCAAGGTGCGCCGCCGCGTGATTGGCGAAAAATACGCAAAGATTATTGATGCGCTTTATTCAAATGATGGCGAAGTTTTAATTGAAGCGCAGATGAAATTTGAAGATGGCCGCGTGGGTGTCGTGAAGGCGAACTTGAAAATTGAAAATGTAAAAACATTCACGCCTGCTGACGTCGCATCAACAGCCAAGAAGGCCGCATGATCGCGCGCGATATTGGTGAAGTGATTTTGAAGGTGGAAGAAATTTCACTCGCGTTCGGTGGCGTGCAGGCATTATCCAACATCAGCTTTGATGTGCGCGAACACGAAGTACGCGCCATTATCGGGCCGAATGGTGCGGGTAAATCGTCGATGCTGAATGTGATCAACGGTGTTTATCATCCGCAAAAAGGTAGCGTGACGTTCAAAGGCGAAAAACGCACGCAAATGGACCCGCATAAAGTCGCTTCGCAAGGCGTGGCACGGACGTTTCAGAATATTGCCTTGTTTAAAGGCATGAGCGTGCTGGATAACCTGATGACTGGCCGAACACTGATGATGAAAGCGAATTTATTCCAGCAGGCGTTTTACTGGGGTGCGGCGCAACGTGAGGAAATCAAGCATCGCGAACGCGTGGAAGAGATTATTGATTTTCTGGAAATTCAATCGATCCGCAAAACACCGGTAGGCCGTCTGCCTTACGGGCTACAAAAGCGCGTGGAGCTGGGCCGCGCGCTCGCGGCTGAGCCCACTTTATTATTGCTGGATGAACCCATGGCGGGCATGAACGTGGAAGAAAAACAGGATATGTGCCGTTTCGTGCTGGATGTAAACGAAGAATTTGGTACCACGATTGTATTGATCGAGCACGATATGGGCGTGGTAATGGATATTTCGGATCGCGTGGTGGTGCTGGATTACGGCAAAAAAATTGGTGATGGTTCTCCCGATGAAGTGCGCAATAACCAAGCGGTCATTGATGCCTATTTGGGTGTCGCGCACTAATGGGCGCGCTGATCGAAGTGGTGTTGGGTGGCCTGATGGCGGGCCTGCTTTATTCG
Organism: Burkholderiales bacterium; assembly: GCA_025350945.1. Lineage (GTDB taxonomy): Bacteria > Pseudomonadota > Gammaproteobacteria > Burkholderiales > Usitatibacteraceae > UKL13-2. Next base: position 2,820 of record JANXWW010000081.1, on the reverse strand, counting down.
CTGGTGGCACTTGGCTTTGTGTTGATCTTTAAAGCCTCCGGCGTATTCAATTTTGCGCAGGGTGCGATGGTGTTACTCGCAGCGCTTGCATTCGCTCGCTTTAGCGAAGTGATGCCGATGCCGCTCGCGTTTATTCTAGCGGCGCTGGTAATGGTGCTCGTGGCGTTCATGATCGAAAAACTGGTGTTGCGCCATCTGGTAAATCAGGAAGGCATCATTCTTTTTCTGGCGACATTTGGCATCACGTATTTTATTGAAGGGGCAGGGCAGTTGATTTTTGGTTCCGATATTTATCGCATCGATTTGGGTTTGCCGAAAGAGCCAAAAATAATTTTGGAATCAACATTTGATGGTGGGATTTTGATCAGTATTGAGGATCTGGTGGCGGCGGCTGTTGCGGGCTTACTGGTTTTATTGTTGGCGCTTTTTTTCCAAAAAACATCGACTGGCCGCGCGCTTCGCGCAGTGGCGGACGATCATCAGGCTGCGCAATCCATCGGTATTCCGCTGAATCGAATTTGGGTCATTGTGTGGAGCGTATCGGGCTTTGTGGCATTGATTGCGGGCATCATTTGGGGGGGCAAGCTGGGCGTACAGTTCTCGCTGGCGCTGGTCGCATTGAAGGCAATTCCCGTCGTGATTCTTGGCGGCTTCACCTCTGTGCCCGGTGCAATTTTAGGCGGCCTGATTATTGGTGTGGGCGAAAAATTGGCGGAGGTATATCTAGGGCCGATTATCGGCGGTGGCATTGAAAACTGGTTTGCTTATGCGTTGGCGCTGATGTTTTTGTTGTTCCGCCCGGAAGGCTTGTTTGGCGAACGTCATATTGATCGCGTCTGATTGGAAAATTAAAAATGTTTTATCGCGAAAACGGACAATATAAAACCAGCTACAAAGCCGATCAGGCGCTGTTCCCGATTGTGCAGGATCGTATTTTTATTGGGCTTGTGATGGTGATCGCATTCATCGTCATCCCCGTATTCGCGAGCGAATATTTATTTCGCGCGATTTTTATTCCGTTTCTGATTTTGGCGCTGGCCGCAATCGGTTTGAATTTGCTGGTCGGCTATTGTGGGCAGATCTCACTCGGCACGGGTGCGTTTATGATGGTGGGTGCCTATGCCGCCTATAACCTCGCGATTCGCATTCCTGAATTAAATCTGCTTGTCGTATTTCTGCTGGCGGGCTTCGTCACGACGATTGTCGGCATGGCGTTCGGTATTCCGTCGCTGCGCATTAAAGGACTTTATCTGGCGGTGGCTACGCTTGCGGCGCAGTTCTTTATGGATTGGTTATTTTCTCGCGTGAAGTGGTTTACCAATGAATCATCATCGGGCGCGGTGTCGGTGCCGGAACTCCAGTTGTTCGGTTTCTTGTGGAATTCGCCCGTGCAAAAATACTTTCTGGTGTTATGCATCGTGGCGTTATTCGCATTGATCGCGCGAAATTTGGTGCGATCCAACATTGGCCGCTCGTGGATGGCGACACGCGATATGGATGTGGCGGCTGAGATCATCGGCATACGTCCGATGTACGCAAAACTGTCTGCGTTCGCGGTGAGCTCATTTTTTGTGGGTGTTGCCGGTGCGCTGTGGGGTTTTGTGCATTTGGGTTCGTGGGAACCCGCCGCGTTCGACGTGAATCGTTCGTTTACGCTAATCTTTATGGTGATTATTGGCGGATTAGGATCGATTCTGGGATCGTTCCTCGGCGCGGCATTTATTATTTTCCTGCCCATTGTGTTGAACCAGATTCCAGCGTTTTTCGGCATCCCGATTTCAACCGCCACGGCGGCGCATTTGGAGTCGATGATTTTTGGTGCGCTGATTATTTTCTTTTTAATTGTCGAGCCGCATGGCTTGGCGAGGTTGTGGGCAATTGCTAAAGAGAAACTGCGACTTTGGCCTTTTCCGCATTAATGGATTTGGATTTTGTTTGATTTGAACGTGATGTAAATAAGAGCGGCAGTGTAGAAATGGAAGTTGGTGTCATTCCCTTAATTCCCGGAGGACTGAGATGAAATTGATTCTGAGTAAATGTTTGATGTTGTTGGTGGCTTCGGCCACGCTTGTGAGTGGTCAAGCAAATTCGCAAGCGAACGAGCAATTTGTACCCGCGTTGGTCTATCGCACCGGCCCGTTTGCGCCGAATGGCGTGCCGTGGGCGAACGGCTTTATTGATTATCTGAAGTTGGTGAACGAACGTGATGGCGGCATAAACGGCGTGAAAATCACGTTTGAAGAATGCGAGACCGGCTATGCGGCGGATCGGGGCGTGGAGTGTTACGAGCGACTGAAAGGCAAGGGGCCTACCGGTGCCGCTGCCTTCAATCCGCTATCCACTGGCATCACGTTTGCGCTAACAGAGAAAGTACCCGCCGATAAAATTCCGCTGATCACGATGGGCTATGGACGCTCTGAATCAGCCGATGGCAATGTCTTCAAATGGAATTTCCCGATGATGGGCACGTATTGGACGGCGGCGGATATTTTGGTGCAGCACGTGGCCAAAGCAGGCAGTTTGAAAGGTAAAAAAATCGCGTTGGTCTATCACGATTCGCCCTATGGTAAAGAGCCGATTCCCGTCTTGCAGGAGCACGCGAAAAAGCATGGCTTTGAGTTGCTGACATTGCCGGTAACGTCACCTGGCGTTGAGCAAAAAGCAACGTGGTTGCAAATCCGCCAGCAAAAACCGGATTATGTTTTCCTGTGGGGATGGGGTGTGATGAATTCGACCGCGATCAAGGAAGCTATCGCGGTTGGCTATCCACGTTTGCAAATGTATGGCGTGTGGTGGGCCGGCGCTGAGCCTGATACCCAG
>JANXWW010000080.1 GCA_025350945.1 Burkholderiales bacterium | reverse complement strand
AAATTTGCCGAGGCGCAGCAGATTAAAAAAGACGATCCGCGCATTACGGCGAAGTTTGTCGAGTATGCGTCACCGGACGGCAGTGGCAAGGTGCGCGGTTATTTGGTGATGCCCGCGAAGCTCGCGGGCAAGCTGCCGGCGGTATTGGTTGTGCATGAGAATCGTGGGCTAAATCCGCATATTGAAGATATTGCACGCCGCGTCGCACTCGATAATTTCATCGCTTTCGCGCCTGATGCGTTGACACCATCCGGCGGCTATCCGGGCGACGAAGACAAGGCGCGCGAACTATTTTCGAAACTCGATCAATCGAAAGCACGTATGGATTTTGTGGCAGCAGCGGGCTATGTTAAAGCGTTGCCGACATCAACCGGGAAAGTTGGCGTCGTTGGGTTTTGTTACGGTGGTGGCATTGCTAATTTTTTGGCGACGCAACTGCCTGATCTCGGCGGCGCGGTGCCGTATTACGGCCCGCAGCCAAAAGCTGAAGACGCCGCAAAAATCAAAGCGCCGTTGTTAATCCATTACGCAGGCAAGGACGAACGCATTAATGCCGGTGCGGCCGCCTATGAGGCCACATTAAAGGACGCGAAAGTGAAATATGAAGTCTTCACCTACGCCAACACCGAGCACGGCTTTAATAATGACACTACGCCGCGCTATGACGAAGCAGCGGCCAAACTGTCGTGGAGTCGTACGATGGAGTTTTTCAACAAGAATTTGCGCGCTAAATGAGTAGTTAAACTAAATGCGCGGCCATGCCGGCCATGTTTATCGTGGCCGCGCGCCTTTCAGGCACTAAAATAATTTATTCAGAGCCAGCAAACACGCGCTATTCAAGCCAAAAATGCCTGCGAATGCCCGCCAATAAAAGACTTTAATCATTTCACTATATGTGAATATTTGTGTCGCCAAATGTCGCTTTTTGCCTTCTTATCCCGTTTACATAGATAAGGAAATATAAATCGCTTTAATTTGGAGTCCGACATGCGTATTGATTTATTTGCGGTGTGGTTCATGGGTGGCTTGTTGAGCCAGCAGTTTGAGCAGAAAAAAATCTTCAAGATGACCTCGGCCGCCGCTGCGGCGCTGCCGGATTTGTCGCAGGTGCCCGGCACCGCAGCTTATGTTGTCGAGGCAAACCCATCATGAATTTTGATCGCATCACTGATCTGACCGTTCATGGCCGATTTCGCATTCCTTTCCCGGATACGTCGTATGCTTCGCGCGAGCGTCGTGACGCTATGTCGGTGAGTGGTGCAGGCATTACGAATTCGGGAGAAAACACCAGTCCACCGGTTGATCGACGTTCGTTGCGCTGCTTTGTCACAGCCCATGTGGTGGCGTCAATTGAAAATCTTTGTGCGAGCGAATTGGCAGCGCACATTAATTCAGCCGCCGAATCGGTGGTGGGTTCTGAAGTGTTGCTTAAACACAACCACCCTGCGGCAGTGGGCAGCATGGTATCCGTTACGGCTCACGTCACGACCATCGCCGACCGGTCGGTGACTTTTGATGTTGAAGCGAAGGTGGGCGACTTGCCGATTGCCGATGGGCAGTTGCGTTTTGTTATCGTCGCGCGTGATCGTTTCGCCGCTCGGCCGATTCAAAGCGTTATCGAGCGTGCGCTTGCAGGCGACATTGTCATCAGTAGATCTTCGCCTGTCTCGTCGGACGTGCGTGACCGCGAAGCCAGCGAGCGGGCAGCGGAGCGCTCGGCATTACCCGTATATTCAGTCGCGATTTAGGCTGGCTCTGGATTTTATGCATTTGCATTCGTAAAGGAGTTCGCAATGAATAATCAATTTACCACGGTGATTTCGTATGAAAAGCCAATCCAGGACCCGCGACGTGGCAGTGCTATTTTGAACGGCGATGTTGGCGCGCTGCTGAAGGCGCTGGGTTTTATGGCGCTGTGGCTGGTATTCACCGCGATGTTGCTGGCCGAGCCATTGACGCTGAATTCGGGTACCGCGAGCGCAACACAAGGGCAGCAGCATTTCACGCTGCGCGTGGCACCCACTGCGGCGCAAAACGATGCGGCAAAGCACGCGCTGCAACCAGTGCCTGCACGCCTTGTTTTAAACACTAAATTAAACGCAGAGCCTTCATCAACTGAGCTTCCGCCCGCCCGCTTGAGCTACGCACTTTTATCGGTCAAGTAGATCGTATAAATTAATCGACTTGTGCACCTGATTTTTTAATCACGTCAGCGTATTTCGATGCTTCTGTTTTGATATAAACCGCGAACGCTTCTGGTGTGGTGCCAATTGCTTCGGCACCCATGCCGTCCAGTTTTTCTTTGACTTCACTCAGACGAATCGCGCGATTAAATTCCTGATTTAACACCGCAATAATTTCTTTCGGCGTGCCTGCGGGCGCAAACACGCCGAACCAGGTTGAAACATCGAAGCCCGCCAGTGCCGCGCCACCTGATTCAGCCATCGTCGGCAAATCGGGTGCGAATGCGCTGCGTTTTGTGGTGGTGACGGCAAGTGCATTAAGCTTGCCTGCCTTGATTTGCGGCATCGCGCTGGCGAGATTATCGAACATGAGCTGAATCTGCCCGGCCAGTAGATCCTGTAGCGCGGGTGCGCTGCCTTTGTACGGCACATGCGTCATGTCAATGACTGCCATCGATTTGAACAACTCGCCCGCCAAATGGCCCGCGCTGCCGTTCGATCCGGAGCCAAAATTAAGTTTGCCGGGTTCGCGCTTTGCCAGCGTGATCAGCTCGATCACGGTGCGCGCTTTAACCGATGAATTTACGACCAATACATTTGGCGTGGAAACGAGCAGCGTGATCGGCGCAAAATCTTTTGCCGCGTCGTAAGGCATTTTTTTGTACAAAGTCGGGTTAATCGCATGCGTCGCAACCGCGCCCATCAAAATTGTGTAGCCATCTGCGGCCGACTTCGCGACAACATCCGCACCCAGATTACCGCCCGCGCCGGGCTTGTTATCGATGATGACAGGTTGGCCCAAACGTTGCGATACCAATTGGCCGGTGAGGCGCGCAACGGTATCCAGCGGCCCGCCAGGCGGGTAGGGCACGATGAACTTTATGGGTTTGTTTGGGTATGAATTTTGGGCGATTGCGTGAGAGGACATTAATGCGAGCGACGCGACAAGGAAAAGAAATTGTTTGATTATTGTGTTGTTCATAATTTTTCTGTAAAAATTTAGTCAATTTTCGCACCGGATTTTTTCTGCACATCCGCCCATTTGGCAATATCTGCTTTCACCATTGCCATCGCATCTGCCGGTTTATTCGCCACCACTTCGGCACCTTGTGTGGCAAAGCGTTCCTGCAAATCAGGCGATGCCAGCACCTTCACTGATGCCGCAAGCAGCCTGTCGATAATATCTTTCGGCGTACCAGCGGGCGCGAAGAAACCGAAAAAGTTGCTCGAATCAAACCCGGAATAGCCTGCCTCTGCCACGGTGGGCAGCTCCGGCATTTGCTTCGAACGCTTGGCACCGGTCATCGCTAGTGCTTTGACTTTGCCGGATTTGATTAACGCGCCGACCGAAATCGTCGAGTCATACATCATCGAAATTTGACCCGACAATAAATCCGGAAAAACCAGCGCGCTGCCCTTGTACGGAATGTGCTGAATCTCAGTGCCGCTCAGCGCATTAAACATTTCACCGGTGAGATGCGAAATCGTGCCGTTACCGCTGGAACCGTAATTCATTTTGCCTGGATTCGCCTTTGCGTACGCCACTAATTCCTTGATGTTGTTGATTGGCAGCGACGGATTAATCACCACCACGTTTTGCGACACGGCCAGCATCGTGATTGGGGCGAAATCCTTGACCGGATCGTAAGGCAATTTTTTATACAGGCTGGGCGCAATCGCGTGGTTGCTGGTGGTGCCGATGGTCAGTGTGTAGCCGTCTGGCGCGGCCTTGGCGGTGAGATCTGCGCCTATCGTACCGCCCGCACCGGGTTTGTTTTCGATGATGACTTGCTGCTTTAATTCGTCGGCAAGTTTCGCCGCGAAATCACGTCCCAAAATGTCAGTCGCGCCGCCGGGCGGGAAGCCGATAATAATGCGAATGGGTTTGGTGGGGAACGTGCCGGATTGTGCCGTTGCAGTGCTGCCAAAAATGAGGCTGAGCCCCAGAGCAGAAATTGAAAAAATTCCGGCCATGCGAGTGTAATCAAATGACATGCGAAAGTCCTGTAAACATTCTGGTTTATTGGATGATTTGTAATTAATAATACATGTTGAGATGAGTTTGCATTACACCGCATGGCGATACAATGGCAAGTCATGCAAGAAGCAAAATTGAAAACCAAAGAGAAAATTTATATGCAAAATAATTTCACAACATTAACCATCCTCTCCATTTTCTCAGCCGCGCTATTTGCGTTACTTTCTTCTGGCGCGAGTGCGCATGTGAGCGGCTGCGACAAGAAGGAGGACATCGAAAAACTGCGATGTGAACGTCACATCAAGATGGCAGAGAAGTGTGGCCCCCTCAAAGGCGGTGCGCATTTTGCCTGTGACCGCGAATTTCTGTTAGCCAATCCGCTTGACTGCACCAGGCTCGCTGACAAGGCGGCCGATAGCTGCGTTGCTGAGACGAAGGCGTTCAAAACTTGTGAAGCGAATCAAGGTCGCGAGTTTATGAAATGCGTTGCGACCACCACGTCTGAAAGCCCGATGGGGCACTGAATTAAAGTGTGCATAGGCTGCAACACCAGCGCCGGCGCACTTCCTGGGGCATTTTTGCTTCGCAAGGCGCGTCAGTTGGTGACCTCGGCATGATTTATTTGATTCGCCCGGCGTCTTATCAATAGAAAAATAATATGAATTTCCGCGCACTACCCATGTCGGTGTTGGGTGCCTCTGTTGCCATCGTTTCAACCTCCGCCATCATGATTCGTGGTGCGCTCGGCGAGGGTGTTGCATCACTGTCAATTGCCACATGGCGCTTGGGGTTTGCGGCGTTTATCCTCACGTTTATCGTGATTGCCAAGCCCGCGACCAGAAGTGAAATCGCCGCACTGTCACTCAAAAGCGCATTGCTGGCCGTGGCTTCCGGCATTTTCCTGGCGGCACATTTTGCATCGTGGATCGCATCACTTTCCTATACATCGGTGGCGAGCAGCACGGCGCTGGTGACGACCAATCCGATCTGGATTGCGCTGGTGTCGTGGCTTATTTTTCGTGAACGTTTGCAACGCACGCTGGTGGTTGGCATTGCCGCCGCCATGCTGGGAAGCGCGCTCATTTTCTTGTCAGACGCACGTGCCGTGGCTGCCAATGTGGGCAGCAACCCTATGCTCGGTAACGCACTCGCCGTGGTGGGCTCACTTACCGTTTGCGGTTATCTGCTGATCGGCCGCAGGCTCCGGCAAACATTCTCGTTGCTCACTTATATCTGGCTGGTTTATTTGAGTGCTGCGCTTACACTGTTCGCCTGCGCTGTCGCCACACAAGCGCCGCTGATCGGCTTCACCCCAATAGCGTGGGCATGCCTCGCAGGACTGGCGATTGGCCCACAATTGCTCGGTCATACCGGTATTAATTGGTCGTTAAAACATGCGCCCGCGACCGTCGTGGCCGTAGCGATTTTGGGTGAGCCGATTGCGTCTGCAATGTTGGCGTGGTGGATATTTGATGAACGTTTTCAGCCGCTGCAGTTGGCCGGTTTTTCACTTTTGCTGCTGGGGATATTTTTATCGACACGCAGTGTCAGCAAAAAATTACCAAGTGCTGATGAGATAAGCGCAAGTTAATACGCGCCATGATTTTTCATCGTGGCATCGTGGCATCGTGGTGAGCGCACATGCTGCTCAACTATAATCAAATCCAGCACATGTACAAAAAATCAAGCACCCAAATGAAGCTCAAGTGAATATCACCGACATCATCATCCCTGTTTATCGCGGGCTCGCCGAGACTAAAGCGTGCATCAACAGCGTGCTGGCGGCCACCAATAAAACACGTTTTGAATTAGTCATCGTCAATGACGCCAGCCCTGAACCGGGTATGACGGATTTTCTGGCTAGTCTGGTAACGGCGGAAAAAATCACGCTGCTGACAAATGAAAAAAATCTGGGATTTGTCGTGACTTGTAATCGTGCGATGGCGCTTCATCCGGATCGTGATGTGTTGCTGCTGAACAGCGATACGCTCGTCAATGGCAACTGGCTGGATCGCATGCTGGCGTGTGTGGCGTGTGTAAAAACGGACGCAACCATTGCATCCGTGACGCCGTTTTCAAACAACGCCACTTTGTGCAGTTACCCGAAAATCGGTGAAAGCCAAGCCATGCCGAGTGGTGAAGAATTGGTAGCACTCGATCAACATTTCGCCACGGTCAATGCGCAACAATACGTGGAAATTCCCACCGGTGTGGGCTTTTGCATGTGGATGAGCCGCGCGGTGATCGAAAAGATAGGAGCGTTTGACGAGGCCGCTTTTGGCCGTGGTTATGGTGAGGAAAACGACTGGTGTTTTCGCGCAGTCGCAGCGGGCTATCGACATCTTTTGTGTGCTGATGTTTTCGTGGCGCATCAGGGCGAAGTTTCTTTTGTGCATGAATCATCGGATCGCAAAAATACCGCGCAAGCCATCATCGATGCGCGCCATCCCGACTATCGTGCCAAAGTCGCTGATTTTTTTGAACGCGATCCGGCACGCCCTCTCCGCTGTGCTGTCGATATTGCGCGCTTGAAATCATCAGTGCGGCCACGGATTTTAATGGTGACGCACGACTGGGGTGGCGGCACGGAACGTCATGTGCGTGATCTGGCAAAACTGGTCGAGGCTGAAAGTGACGTCATCCTGCTGCGCCCCGAGCGCGGCAACAATCTTTCGCTCACATGGTTGCGAGCGGGTGAGACATTTCAAGTGTTTTTCAAAGCGCATTCTGCGCTTGAACAACTGCTTCAATTGGCACCTGAATTGGGTGTGAGTCGCATGCATCTGCATCACGTGCATGGCTTGCCGATTGAAGTCCTGACCATGGCCGAACGATTGCAGGTGCCACTCGATATCACCCTGCACGATTACTTTCCTATCACGCCGCAATACCATCTCTCGCGAGGTGCAGCCATGCCGGATGATGATGCCAACAGTGTGCGTGACCACGCGTGGGGTCTGAGCGTAGCCGAATGGCGATTACGTTTTGGTGTTCTCTTGAAACAGGCCGAACGTGTGATCAGCCCGTCGCGTGATTTGGCAAATCGTGTCGAAGCATTTTTTCCGGATTTGAAATGCGAAATCTGGCCGCATTTTGTCTTGCCTTCAAAAGTACACGATGCTGATTTTAAAGTTGTGCTGCTCGGTGGATTGACGCCTGAAAAAGGTCTTGATGTACTCGAAAATTGTGCGCGTGATGCGCATGAAAAAAAATTGCCTCTGGCGTTTTCGCTATTGGGCCACACTTCGCGACCGGTGCCACAGTGGCCTTATTTGCCGATTGAAATTTCAGGCAGTTATCGTGATGAGGATTTGGCGCGGCGCATTGCGTTAACGCGGCCCGACGCATTTCTATTTCCCTCACAAATACCCGAAAGTTTTTCCTATACCTTGAGTGCGGCGATGGCGACAGGGCGACCGATTATCGCGTCGAATCTGGGTTCGTTCAAGGAGCGTTTGCGCGGCTATCCCGCCGCAACCTTGCTGGAATGGAATGCAGCTGCAACAACGTGGAATGCAGCGCTCATCAAAATATGCGGTGCGCAGCGTGTGCAACATGTGAGTGCGCCCGATGCGGCACTTCAAGCTGCGCGCGAGCTTGAGCAATATCGCCTGCGCTATCTTCAGCCGTTGGCAGCACGAGCTGCTTCGCGATCTACTTCGATCAAGGCTCAGCTGGAACCAGGTCAATTTTTTTTGAAATTTCCGTCGGGTGCTGAGCGTGAATATTCATTGCATGATTTGCTGGCGGCAGGTGTGGATTGCGGCCATCTGGATTCTCTCAATGAGTTTAGGCGCCGCGTTGATATTGCCGATATGCAGATTGCGAACGCAAAGCATGTGTTAAACGATATGATCGCGCAGCGCGATTCGCATTTGCAGGAGCAGGAAGCATTGCGCGCGGCGCTGAATGCCCAGCGTGAATCACTGGAACAGGAACGCGACGAAGCGCGTCATGCGTTCGATGAAATTCAGGCGAGCACATCGTGGAAACTGACTGCGCCACTTCGATCAATTGTCCATTCGGGAAAAACAGCAATCAAGCGAGTCACACGGCTTCGCTACAGCGCGCGCCGTTTGCCACATCAGGCCGCCACTGCTACGCATATTCTGCGTGAAGAAGGCGCTGCGGCGCTGTATGGACGCGTGCGCGAAAAATTGAGTCGTAATGACGGATTTGTGAAGCCGAGTGCGGCGCTGCACGCAATTGAAGAATCAATTGTCCCGCTGCAAGTGCCGCATGCTGTATTGCCAAAGTTCTCGCTTGTCATTCCCGTTTACGGTCAGCATTTGCTCACCTTCACCTGTCTCAAAAGCATAGCCGCGACTTGCGCTGCACATGATATTGAAGTGATTGTGATGGACGATTGTTCGCCCATATTAGCCGCGACCGAGTTGGCAAAAATTGACGGCGTGCAATTTGTTCGCAACGAAAAAAATCTGGGATTTTTGCGAACCTGTAATCTTGGTGTTGAAATTGCGCGCGGCAAGTATGTGGTTATTTTGAATAACGATATTATTTTGACTAATGGCTGGCTACAGGCGATGTTGGATGTTTTTGTTCAACACAAAAATATCGGCATGGTGGGCGCAAAGCTTATTTATCCCGATGGCGTGTTGCAGGAGGCGGGTGGCATTGTCTGGCGGGACGGCTCAGCCTGGAATGTGGGCCGCAATGATGATGCCAACAAACCTGAATACAATTATTTGCGTGAAGTGGATTATTGTTCCGGCGCATGTTTGATGCTGCGGCGTGAATTTTGGATGTCACTTGGCGGCTTCGACGAGCGCTATGTGCCCGCGTATTACGAAGATACGGATTTGGCTTTTCGTGTGCGCGAGGCTCATCAGCGCGTGATGTATCAGCCGCGTGCGGTGGTGGTGCATTTCGAAGGCCGCAGCTCCGGTACCGACGTCACGCAAGGTGTGAAGCAACATCAGGTGACGAATCAGGCGATGTTTGCAAAACGCTGGCAGCCCGTGTTGGCAAAACATCGCGTGAACGGCACAGCGCCGCAATGGGAGCGTGATCGCTACACCACGCGCCGCGTGTTGGTGGTGGATGCATGCATGCTCACGCCGGATCACGACGCGGGATCTATGCGCATGTTCGAGATGCTGCGCCTGATGGCGGAGCTTAATTGCAAAGTGACTTTCGTTGCGGATAACCGCGAATATCGCGAGCCGTATGTGAGCCAGATTCAGGCGCTGGGCGTGGAAGTTTTGTTCCACCCGTATTTGGCATCTATACCTGACTATCTGGAAAGCGAAGCGGCGAAATTTGATGTGGTGATCTTGTCGCGTGCGACAGTTGCCTGCAAATACGTTGATCTTGTCAAGCGCTGCGCACCACGAGCGAAACTAATATTTGATACCGTGGATTTGCATTTTGTTCGTGAAGAGCGGCAGGCCGCGCTGGCGGCAACCACGGGTGACAGCTCGCTGCTGCGCGCGGCAGCACAACGTATGCGCATGCAGGAACTTAACGCGATGTCGCACGCCGATTTAACCTTAGTTGTGAGCCCAGCCGAAAAAAAACTGTTGGCAGAATTGGTGCCAAGTGTGCAGGTGGAAATCGTTGCCACCATTCACGAAAACATGCCCGGTTCGAAACCATTCGCAAAGCGCGATGGCATATTATTTATTGGCGGCTTTCGCCACCCGCCGAATCTGGATGCGATCACCTGGTATGTTGAAAACGTACTGCCGATTCTCAGGAAAAAAACGCCGCAACTCATCACCACCATCATCGGCAGCAACGTGCCGCCTAGCTTGCAAAAATTTGCGGCAAATGATTTCGTGATTGCCGGTTTTGTTGAAGACGTGGCTGACCATTATCGCCACGCCAAACTTTCAATATCGCCGCTACGTTACGGCGCAGGTGTGAAAGGCAAAGTGAATTTATCGATGCAATATGGTGTGCCGGTAGTGGCCACGCCGGTTTCAACCGAGGGCATGTATCTGGAAGGTGGTGTCAATGTGCTCGTCGCCGATTCGCCGGAGGCATTTGCTGATGCGGTGATTCGCTTGCATACGGACGAAGCGCTCTGGAATCGGCTGCGGCAAGGCGGGCTGGATAATATTGAGCGCTACTTTTCGCGGGCGCGCGCGTGTGAAGCGTTGGCAGAAATTCTGGATTTGCAGCAGCACGTGCACAGCGTAAGCTAAAATAAAAGTCTAATATCGGTGGGCATCTTCAGCTATTTTTGTTCTGAATAGCGCGCCAGTATTGATGTTTAGCCACGCCGCTTCAGGCTAATGCGTTTGTTTAGCAAGCACCAAATTTCTGCGCTGCGCGCCACGCGCGTGCGCTGAATTTCATCACGCTTACGCCACGCGTGAGGAAGCCCGCGCAATGCATCCCGTTTCGCGCGCAAAATCGTGCGGGTTTGTCCGCGCATTGAGATCGCGATAATCGTCATCACGTTCAACGCCAGATGCAGTGGCAGCAATAGCCAAAAAAGCGGCGCGAGCATATTTTTGACAAATGTCCACACTAGGTTACGATGGCTGTGATACGTGGCGAAATCGCTGTGTTGACCGCCACTGCTGGCAGAGCCAATATGATGCGCGATGGCGGCTGGAACTTGCATACACCGATGGCACGCGAGGCGCAATCGGAATCCGAGATCCACGTCTTCCATATAACAAAAAAATTTTCGTCAAATCCGCCTACCTTCAGACAGGCATCCCGGCGATAAAGCGCCGCAGCAGCGCACGGGCTGAAAATTTCATGTTCGATCGTTGGCGCGTTGAATCGTGCAGTGCGTCGTGCCGTGCGCCGCGCCGTGCCATGCGCGCTACGCCACGCCAAACCGCTCATGTGATAAACATCGCCGGTACCATCCAGCATATCCGGGCTATTGGCAACGAGTAAGGTGGAGCCAAAAAATGAAAAACCGGGATTTCGATTCGCGGCATCTTGT
>JANXWW010000064.1 GCA_025350945.1 Burkholderiales bacterium | reverse complement strand
CAGATGATTGAAGCATGGTGTCGAGATTGGCAGAAAGAGAATGCTGACGCAAATTTGCCGAGCATTCAAACACCGGAAGAGATGAAGAGCGCGATGAATGAGAATTTGCAGACACTGCATCGCGTGGCGGATCGGCTGTATTCGAAGTGGATCAAAGGCATTAAGAAGTAGTTCACGTTATTGTGAAATGAATACTGGAGACAAAACTACATTCAAAATTATTGAAACCGGTGGTTCGATGTACCCGATTCGATTGAGCTAAAATAAAGCGATGAATAATTGGTCTTCATGCTCAGCAGTTGAACGCGATCCACTCAGAGTGAGCGGTGCTTGGGTGTTTCGTGGCACGCGTGTGCCCGTTGCCGCACTATTTGAAAATCTTGAAGATGGCGCTCAGCTTGCTGATTTTGTTTCGTGGTTTCCGGGTGTAACGCTTGAGCAGGCGCGTGCGGTTCTGGAACACGCTGCCAGCACGCTAAAAGCCGCCTAGTGCGCATACTTTTTGACCAAGGCACACCGGTGCCGTTGCGCCATCATTTAGTTGCACACCAAATTTACACCGCATTCGAATTGGGATGGGGCCGCGTTGAAAATGGCGAGTTGCTTGAACTGGCCGAAAAAAGCGATTTTGAACTATTGGTAACGACGGATCAAAATCTCAAGTATCAACAAAATTTAGACAGTCGCAAAATCGCCATTATGGTTCTCAGTTCTACGAGTTGGCCGCGCATCCAGAAAGTATTGAGATTGGTTGTTGAGGCTGTTGGTGGCGCTCAAGCGGGTAGTTATGTTGAAATTTTTGTGCCTTATAGTGATGGCGATAGCAGTAGCAATTAGCGAGCGTCCACCATCCTCAGCTCAGACATTCCAGATCAAAATCAATCCCGAAAATTATTAAACTGCAGCGGCACATCTTCAATATGCTTTTTACACAGCGCAATCGCTTCCTGCAGATCATCGCGTTTGGTGCCGGTCACGCGCACGGTTTCGCCCTGGATTGAGGCTTGCACTTTCATCTTATTGTCTTTGATGAGCTTGACGATGCGTTTCGCCAAATCGGATTCAATGCCGTTTTTCACATTGATAATTTGTTTGACTTTATCGCCGCCGATTTTTTCCTTGTTTTTTTCATCCAGCAAGCGCACATCCACGCCGCGTTTTGCCATTTTGTTGAGCAGCACATCTTTGACCTGACTTAGCTTGAAATCATCGTCCGCGTAGACAGTAAGCTCGAGTTCTTTTTGCTCAATCCGCGAATCTGAGCCTTTAAAATCGAAGCGGTTGGTGATCTCTTTATTCGCCTGTTCGAGCGCGTTTTTGAGTTCTACTTTATTGACTTCAGAAACGATGTCGAACGATGGCATGTTTGTTCCTCTTTAAAACCCTCTCCTGAAGGAGAGGGCGTGCAGCTTACTTCCTGGATTTCTTCGTGATTTTAGCCGCTGCTTTATTCGCCGCAATCCGCATCCTGAGCGCATTTAATTTAATAAAGCCCGCTGCATCCGCTTGATTGTACGCTCCGCCATCATCATCGAACGTCGAGATGGTTTGATCGAACAATGAATCGGTTTTCGATTCACGACCGACGACAAGCACGGTGCCTTTGTACAACTTCAGTTTTACGGTGCCGTTAACGACTTGTTGCGATTGGTCGATCAGCGATTGCAGCAGCGCACGCTCGGGCGCGAACCAGTAACCGTTGTAGATCATTCTCGCGTAACGTGGCATCAAATCATCTTTGAGCGCCAATACTTCGCGATCCAGCGTGATCGATTCCATCGCGCGATGCGCGCGCAGCATGATCGTGCCGCCAGGAGTTTCATAACAGCCGCGCGACTTCATGCCGATGTAACGATTTTCCACCATGTCAAGTCGGCCAATCGCGTGCTTGCCGCCCAGACGATTTAATTCAGTCAGCACTTTCGCGGGCGATAATTTTTTACAGTTGATCGAAACAATATCGCCGCGCTCATAGCCAAGCTCCACATATTCCGGCTTGCCGGGCGCTTTTTCAGGCGAAACCGTAATACGCCACATCGAATCTTCCGGCTCAAAATTCGGATCTTCGAGAATGCCGCCTTCGTAGCTGATATGCAGCAAATTCGCGTCCATCGAATACGGTGCGCCGCCACCGCGTTTGCCAACTGCGCGCTTTTTGAAATCGACCGGAATGTTATGTTTATCCGCATAAGCCAATAATTTTT
This sequence comes from Burkholderiales bacterium, assembly GCA_025350945.1. Taxonomy (GTDB): domain Bacteria; phylum Pseudomonadota; class Gammaproteobacteria; order Burkholderiales; family Usitatibacteraceae; genus UKL13-2. The sequence goes on along the minus strand of JANXWW010000064.1, from coordinate 5,457 downwards.
CGCGTGACAACAAATCCCACTCGCGCCATGGCGCGATAACTTTTACATTCGGCATCAGCGCATACGCACCCAGTTCAAACCGTACTTGATCGTTACCCTTGCCGGTCGCGCCGTGCGAGATCGCATCTGCACCCACTTTGCGCGCGATCTCGATCATTTGTTTGGCGATCAGCGGACGGGCAATGGAGGTGCCGAGTAAATATTCGCCTTCATAAACCGCGTTCGCGCGGAACATCGGGAACACATAATCGCGCACAAATTCTTCGCGCAAATCCTCGATAAAAATATTCTGTTTTTTGATACCCAGTTGCAGCGCTTTTTTGCGCGCGGGTTCCAGCTCTTCGCCCTGGCCAATGTCGGCGGTGAAGGTGATTACCTCGCACTGATAAACATCCTGCAGCCATTTGAGAATGACGGATGTATCCAGACCGCCTGAATACGCCAATACGACTTTGTTGATTTGTTTGTCTTTGGGGACAGGTTTTGCGCCCGCTTTCGGGTATTTGTGGCCGTGGCCGGTTGCTTCGCTCATGATGAATAGGATTCCTGGATGCGCGCACCTGTTCCGCCGAGTCTCGAGGTGTGCAATGTCGTCGGAAAGGTCACCGTTCGCGGGGGGTAGCTCGTGGCATGTTGAATGCTCGAAACTGCGGAAGTGGCGAAGCGGGATCTTGCACGCGTTGGCCGACTTCCAACACAGCTGAATTATACGGATTGCTGTAATAACTTCAACAGTGCGTCATCAACAGCGTACCGACATCAGAATGCGTTCGCCACGCGCGTAGCGAATGTCGAGACTACAGTTAAGCCTATTTTTTAGGCTGTGCAGCTTTGGCTTTTAAAGGCTCACCCGTTTTAGGGTCAATCGCGGTCACATCGCCAATTTGCACGACTGCACTCAAGTCAGCGCCCATCGAGCTCGCAGCCGAGCGCTCGGCGAGCGTCAGAATGCGTTCCGCCAAGACATCGTCTGGGATCGATTGGGCAACATTAATTGCCGTGGATTGCTTGTCAAAAAGTTTTGAAAAATCATGGCGCGCGTCTTTCTCAAGCACTTTCAGGGTTTTGGCGTCAAGCACCCACTTTTGAATGTACGAAAACGGCGCAACGTAGCGCCTGGATTTGGTTTTTGAGCCGTCCGGTGCGCGGGTGTCAGACCCGGTGGAATCGCTTACTTCAATATCGTTGGCGCTTTCCGACCCGCTGCTGCTGATTGTGGCGCTGTAAAGTGGCTGGACATAAACGCCTAATCCCGATAATTTTGAACCCATCCCGCTGTATTCGGACTGCATATATTTGGGTGTTACCACGATGATTTTGTCCCAATCTTTTCGCTGCGGCATTTTTTCAAGTGCACTGACAATCTTGCCGATGGCGATAGCTTCGCGATCTTGCGGCAAAACGTTTTCCATCTCGGCTGCTTCGAGAGACATGAAGACGCGAACACTGGTAGGTTCAGACTGCGTCAACGCTTGATCCAGCCCGCGCAGCACGGCGCTATTGAGCACATTGCCTTGTACCTTGACGACTCTACGGGTGAAGTTGTCGATGCTATTGCTGCCTACCGATTGCTTTTGCGTCACGAAGGTAAAACGATCCCCCACCGCTGATACTAACGCGTAGGTTAATGGTGGCGTTGATGGTGGCGTGGATGGTTTTGCTGAGGTGGGCGTCGAATCGGCGGCTTGGCTAAACGCGGTTGAAGATAGCAGCGGAAGAGTTAACAACATGCTAATGGCTACAAGGGTTGTACGCTTTTTCATTTTGAATTTACCTTAACAGTCGTTTATTGAGGCGGTTCCTGGAGCATTATTGACCCGTGCGGCCCGTCAACACTGGGCTTTGATTTCTCTTGTTGATTCAAATCATCGGTATACAGAGTCTACAGGCGGCTCAAAAAACTACCACCGCAAAGCGACCAAGCGCCAAAATTGCGGGATGATAATAAGAACTATAGCGCGAATGCCACCTGATAGACCCACTAAGTGCAGCGTAGTTCCTGCGGATGAGCTTAAAATTTTAACGATAGCTTCTCAATGTGACGCTAATATTATTTGCCACCGTGAGTGCGTCGACTCAGCTATCAATTTTGCCCAACAGCAAATATTCCATCAACGCTTTTTGTGCATGCAGGCGATTTTCCGCTTCATCCCACACCACGCTCTGCGGGCCTTCGAGGACTTCGGCGCTAACTTCTTCGCCGCGATGCGCGGGCAGGCAGTGCATGAAGAGTGCATCTTTCGCGGCGACTTTCATCATGTCAGCATCGACGGTGAAATCCGCAAATGCTTTTTTGCGCGCATCGGTTTCGGCCTCAAAACCCATGCTGGTCCAGACATCGGTCGTGACGATGTGTGCGCCTCTGGCTGCTTCTATCGGATCGGTGAACACGGTGAGATGCCCGGTATCGAGCGGCACGCCAAGCTGTGATTTCATTTCGTATCCGGGTGGCGTGGCGACGTTGAGCTTAAAACCCAGCAGGCGCGCGGCTTGCAGCCAGGTGTAGCTCATATTATTGGCGTCGCCAATCCATGCAACCGTTTTGCCTTCAATGGATTGGCGAAATTCAACGAAGGTAAAAATATCGGCCAGTACCTGGCAGGGGTGAAATTCATTGGTCAATCCGTTGATGACCGGCACGCGCGAATTCGCCGCAAAGCGCTCAAGGATGGATTGATCGAAGGTGCGAATCATGACGATATCGACCATGCGTGAAATCACGCGTGCGACATCTTCAATCGGCTCGCCGCGCCCCAGCTGGCTCTCGGACGTATTGAGCACAATCGAGGAGCCGCCCAGCTGATAAATGCCGGCCTCGAACGAAACGCGTGTGCGCGTCGAGCTTTTTTCGAACACCATCGCGAGCATGCGATCCGTCAGCGGCTGGTATGGAATGTAGTTTTTGAAACGGTGTTTAAGAACTTTGGCGCGCAAAAATAAGTGATTGATTTCGTCGCGATTAAGATCGCTGAACTGCAGATAATGTCGCATGGATTTTAATCGGCCGCAGCCGCCAGAGTTGGTGCTGAAAGTGCTACAGAAAAAATTTTGATCGCGGCAGTAACGCGTGCCACAAGTTCGCGCGCCTCGGCTTCGTTAATGATCAGCGGTGGCAACAAACGAATTACCGTATCGTGTGTGACGTTTATAAACACGCCTTGATCCAGCGCGATTTTAACCACTTCTGCGCAGGGTCGATCAAGCTCGATACCCAGCATCAATCCCATACCGCGAATTTCCTTCACGTACGCCGCGCACGCGACGCCGCTGAGTGCGTTTGCGAATTCTGCCTTGATCAGCGCGCCCATTTTCGCGGCGTTGTCGAGCAAGTTTTCAGCTTCCATAATGTTGATGGTGGCGAGTGCTGCGACTGACACCAGCGGCCCCGCGCCAAAGGTGGTGCCGTGATTTCCTGGTTTGAATACATTTGCGGCGACGCCTTTTGCCACGGTAGCACCCACCGGTAAACCCGAGCCCAGGCCTTTCGCCAGTAACATCACATCGGGAGTCACGCCCGCCCACTGATGCGCAAACCATTTTCCGGTACGACCAACGCCGGATTGCACTTCGTCAATCATCATGAACCATTCTTTGTCGGTACAAAGCTTTCGCAGCTCGCACAAATAATCGGCGCGCGCTTCGTAAATGCCGCCTTCACCTTGCAACACTTCGGTCAGCACCGCGACCACATCGTTATTGTGTGCGGCAATATTGCGAATCGCGGCGATATCGTTGTACGGCACGCGAATAAAACCCGTCACCAAGGGCTCAAAACCGGCCTGCGCCTTGCGCGAACCGGTGGCGGCAAGGGTAGCCAGGGTGCGGCCATGCCAGGCGCGCTCCATAACGATAATTTGCGGATTTGCGATCCCGCGCTGATGGCCGTAAAGCCGCGCGATTTTGATTGCGCATTCGTTCGCCTCCGCGCCCGAATTAGAAAAAAACACGTTGTCCATATTCGCCAACGCGCAAATTTTATCGGCGAGTGCGGCTTGTTCGGGAATATTGACGAGGTTGGATGAATGAATAATTTTTCCGGCTTGATCTGCAATCGCCTTGACTAATGTTGGATGCGCGTGACCAAGACCATTGACCGCGATGCCCGCGAGCCCGTCGAGAATTTTTTTACCATCGGTGGTGTAAAGCCACGCGCCTTCGCCGTGGGTGAATGCGATGTCCTGCGGGCTGAAGGTATTCATTTGGTGGACGGATAACATGGACGCTCCCAACGATAAATTCACAATAGATGTCGCAATGCTAAATGCGAACGCAAATACTAGGGCAAACGAAGAGGCGGCGCAACAATGGCGATGTGAAAAATATGCGGTTATTTTTCACATAAATGATGCATATTTCTCACGTCAATTCACCATTCGTGATGGTCAGTATCGCCAATAGCGCTAGGGGCAAACAGCCTGACCGGCTATAATTTGTCGTGAAAAATTTTGTTATTCGCTGCCACATCGCTGCCACATCAAACCCAAACCGCATTGTGCATGAGCATCCCCAATCGTAACCCCAACCCGGTCATCACGGTGTCCGCAATCACACCCATCCGCATTGTCATTCAGGGCGTCACTACGGGTGGTAAAGCGTTTCGCCCGAGCGATTGGGCGGAGCGTTTGTGCGGCGTGATGTCGACCTTCGGCGACGATCAACAAATGCGCTATTCGCCTTATGTGCGGCCAGTGATGCTGGATGGCGTGCGCTGCGTGGTAGTCGAGCCATTGCTCGTGACGGCTGAGCCGCGCGCATATCGATTTTTACTCGATTTTGCGAAAGACAACGAGCTGGTCGTAATCGATCCAAATCAGGCTGTGCACCCCGTTGCAGATGATTTTTGCCCGATTCCGGGGAGTGCGCTGGATTTGCTGGCGTCGGGCTAGAGCTAAACTAAAACCTCAACGGCTTGCTTCAAAAAATCGCGCGCGAGGCAATGCAAACAACAATGGCAAGGTTTTAAGAAACTGCCATCGCCAGCTAAATTTCCACCTGTGTACCGAGCTCTACGACGCGGTTGGTTGGAATGCGAAAATAATCGGATGCCTTTGCCGCGAGGTGCGACATCCAGACAAATAATCGCTCACGCCACAGCGCCATGCCACCACCTGGTGTCGCAATTAAAGTTTCACGATTGATAAAAAAAGTGGTTTCCATCATGTCGAAATGCATCGATTGCAATCGACAATCGTTAAGCATTTTCGGAATATCCGGCTGCTCCTTGAAACCATAGTGCCCCGTGATTTTCCAGAAACCGTGTTTCATATCTTCAATCCACACGTAATCTTCCTTCGGCACATAAGGAACATCCTCGTTGATGATCGACAAAATCACCACGCGCTCGTGCAGCACCTTGTTGTGCTTTAAGTTGTGCAGCATCGCATTCGGCACGCCATCAGGATTGGTGGTCATGAAGATGCCGGTGCCCGGCACTTTATGCGGCGGGCTCATCGAGAT